>JAGAQS010000196.1 GCA_017622635.1 Ruminococcus sp.
ATAGAGGCAAGAAGAACAAACAGAACAGATACAGCTGCTCTTAAAATAGAACCTATTCTTTCAGACGAAAGATTCAATGATGACGAACAGAGAAAAAAAAGCTACATTGAAAAAAGAAAACAGTCCGTTGTAAATGAGACAGAAATAATGTATATGCTTAAAGACTGTCCGAATATAGTGGCATATCAGGAAGAGGACCTGCGTGAACTGTATATTGACGGAAAATTTGAGGGATATTATTTTCTGGTACGTATGGAACTGCTTGAAAATATCCACAGCCTTATAATACATAAGAATTTCGATTTGTCTGAAAGTAACGTTCTCAGACTTGCAAATGAAATTGGCAACGGCATAAAATCAGCACACAACATGAACGTTCTGCACAGGGATATAAAACCCGAAAATCTGTTTGTTTCAAAAAAAGGAGTATATAAACTCGGTGATTTCAATATATCAAAACGTGCTGTGTCGGCACGCTCCATAGCAGGAACACCGCAGTATATGGCACCTGAAATTGACAGTGCATCAACTGTTACAAACGGTTACACCGCAAAGGCTGATATTTACTCTTTCGGAATATGCCTTTATCAGATGATGAATGACTATCTTCTTCCTTTTGAAGATGAGTGTTTCGGTGATGACGCAATAATAAAAAGAAAAAGCGGTGCACCTTTACCGCCTCCGAAAAACGCTTCCCCACAATTCAGCCGTATTATTTTAAAAGCCTGTTCATTTAATGTACAGCAACGCTACAATTCAATGGACGAAATGCTGTATGATTTGAACCATATGAACGACCCTGCACAATCTGTAAACAATAATACGATATATGCAAATAAAGTCAGTCCGTTTCCAAATCCTGCTCCGTATAACACACCTTACCCCACTCCTGCACCTGCTCCCGTTCCGTATCCCAATCCTGTACCGTATCCCGACCCTGTTCCCGTTCCTCCCCATAATTCCACGGGAAAATTAATATTGATTATATTTATTATACTAATACTGCTTGCAACCGCAGGAATTTCCGCTTTTATACTGTTCGGACAAGATGACAGCGAACCCGAAAACAATCTGACTGCAAATTATTCGGAAAATGAAAATAATAATGAATCCGAAACACCTGAAAACAATAGTGAAATTTCAAAAGATACTCCCGTTGAAAATGAAATTTCGGAATCTGAGACAGAACCGGTTATTGAAGAAGGAAATTATCCCCCTGTATTCAACTATATTTCGGCAACAAGTGAACTCCCCGTCATATCAAACAATGATGGCACTTTCAATTACAATATTTCAAATGTTATTGACGGTGATTATTCGACCTGTTGGGCAGAGGGTGCTTCCGGTTCAGGAGTAAACGAAAGTATTACCATATCTTCCGACGGAAAACAGCACGTAAGCCAAATAACAATTACAAACGGTTATTACAAAGATGAGGAACTTTTTTATAAAAACAACAGAATAAAAGAATGTAAATTTGAATTTTCAGACAACACGTCTCAAAACATCACTCTGCTTGGTGAATATTCGGAACAGTCCAACCTCATAACTTTCAATCCTCCCGTTGACACTGAATATATCAAAATTACAATTCTCAGTGTATATTCGGGAAATAAATACGATGATACCTGTATTTCCGAAATTTCAATAAAATAAAAAGGATATACAATATGGAAAAAAATAAGAAAAATTTAAAACCGTTAATTATTGTATTAACGGTGGTTTTAATGTGTGCCGTTGTTTTTTTCGGATTGTTTTTCTACAGAAACCACAGCAAAAAAGAACCGGTAAAAACAATAGATTCATTTATATACGCTCTCAATCATGACAATATCAGCGAAATGCTGGAATGTATCGAACCTACAGAATCAGACATAATAAAATCGGGTCTGGAAAAAATTGACGAAATAACAGACAATGAAATTGCAAAAAAACTTACTGATTATCTGCCCTTTCTGTCAGCTTACCTTAAAGTTGATATTTTCCCCGAATTTGATGTTGAAATAATAAATACAGACGTTGACGGAAAAAAAGCTGTTGTTACCGTAAGCATAAATGACAGTGAAAAATATTATGATGTCCGTTTAATAAAGCTTGACGGCAAATGGTATATACAGTATGC
>JAGAQS010000197.1 GCA_017622635.1 Ruminococcus sp.
GAGCCGTCATAAACAGGTATGAACAGGATTTTGTAAATACAGTCCGTGCGTCAGGCGGAAACAATTCCGAAAGAACCCTCATTATAACATCTTATGCCGCATCTGCCGAAACTGCCGCAATTGATGATATAACCATTCCCGACGACAAAAATATTATTGTTTCGGTTCACTATTATGCACCGTGGAAATTCTCCGAGGGTATGGAAAGTGATTTCACCGACGAGGGAAAAAAAGAACTTGACAACAAGTTTGCAGAACTTAAACAGAAATTCATTGACAAGGGAACACCCGTTATTATAGGTGAGTTCGGCTGTGTGAACGCCACAGACACCGCAACACGTGAGGAATATTACAACTATTATATATCGTCAGCAAAGGCAAACGGCATAAAGTGCTTTGTATGGGACAACGGCAAATCGTCGGGGGATTCAAGTTTCGGACTGTTCAACCGCAATAAACTTTCATGGAATGAGGACATTTTAAACGGAATAGTTGCAGGTGCAAACAAATAAATAAAATTAAAGGAGGCTTGATTTATGAGTACAAGAGAACTGGCAATAAATGTAATCAAATCACTTTCAGAAGAAAAACTTAAAGCATTTCTCACGTTGTTCGCAGACGAAAATATGATTGCCCGTTTGGAAGGTGATATGCTCGCCAATGACCCCAACGCCAAAAGGTACAGCAGTTTTCAGGAATTTATGGACGAAATGGAGCAGGAAAGTGAATAAAAAATATGAATTGCAGGTTACAAATACTTTCAGGAAAGATTTCAAAAAAATAAAAAAAAGGAACTACAATTTATCATTATTGAATGATATTGTAGAAATGCTGCTTGACGGCAAAACACTTCCTGATAAAAATAAAGACCATGCACTGACGGGAAACTGGAATGGATACAGAGAGTGTCATATTCAGCCCGACTGGCTTTTAGTGTATAAAATTTATGAAAACACTTTAGTTTTGTCTTTATTCAGGACAGGAACACACAGTGACCTTGATTTCTGACAAATTGAAATAAAAAATACCGTCTTTTTACAGGCGGTATTTTTATTATTTAAATATCATAATAAACTACTGCAATAACCGTAATATTATCATTGCAGTTATTTTCAAGAGCCTTTTTAACAAGCAGTTCAAGACGTTTCGGCAGACTTTTAGGCATTTCAAGTATTTCTTCCATATCAAGTGCGGACACATAGTCAGAAAGACCGTCCGTACAGAGCAGAAGTATATCACCGTACCGCATACCGTCCTCTATGGGAATAATATCTGTTTTCGGGACAGCGGTAAGACTGCCGAAAACGGGAAAAATAATATTCCGTCGTGCATGGGTTTTACGCTGTTCGAGAGTTATAGTACCCTCCTCATAGAGAAGCTGTACTAATGACTGGTCACGTGAAATCTGTCTTATTCTTCCGTCCCTGAACCTGTAAAGCCGTGAATCGCCGACATTGAAAGCCGTTATAGTGCCATTGCCGTCAAACAGAAGTCCGCAAAGCGTCGCCTGCATATTGTGCATATCGGGATTCTGAATACTGTACTCC
>JAGAQS010000198.1 GCA_017622635.1 Ruminococcus sp.
GTCTTAACGGAGTTGAACCCGATGCGGTTTTTCCTAATGAGGACGGTGAAATTCCCGAAACCACAGGTACAGGAACAGGCACGGGTACAGGTACGGCTACAGGCACAGCCACGGGAACAGGCACAAATACAGGTACAGGGACTAATACAACCGGTTCACGTACTACAACAACATCAACAACAACATCATCACGGTAATATAAAAAAATCCCCTCTTTTTCAGAGGGGGTTGACAGAAGATTTATGTTTAAAATAACGGTAAATACGGAATAATAAAACAGAAATAAGTATGCCTGTAAGGACCCCGCCTGTATCTATCATTACATCGGTAAACCTGCACGCACGTCCCTTTACAAAATACTGGTGAAATTCGTCGGAACAGGCGTATAAAAATCCGAAAATCAGAGTTGCAAGTGTCCCACGGCTGAGAAACTTCCCCGAACTCACAGACAGCGACAGAAGAAGTCCAAGCACAGTATAAACAGAATAATGTGCGAGTTTTCTTATTATGTGTTCTGCCTGACTCAGAAGATGTTTCTTTTCGCTTAAAGACATATCATCATAGTTATCGGCGAAAAATCCGACTATAAATTCTGTTACTCCCCTGCTTCTGTGTGAGGATTCGGAAGAATTTTCCATTGAGAAACAGAAAATCAGAACCATAGTTACCACAGAGAAAATTATAAATATTTTTCTTTTCATACTTTCACTCTTTTCATTTTTCTATAACAACTATTATACAGTTTTTTACAGTATTTGTAAAGCGAAAAATCCTATAATTTAATATGATTTTTTCGTGAAAAAATTGAAAAATAACTTGTATCTTGTTACAGAAAATGTTATAATATAATGAGTGACCGCAAGTTCACGGTTTTTTTAATATATTACTCTTATTCTGGAGGCTTCAATGAAAAAAATTTTATCAAATGTATGGACAAAAAGATTTGTGGCTTTGATAAGTGTATTCTATGCCTATCTTGTATGCCGTATCTCCTACTTTTCTATTTTCTACGATATACATATAATGTCACGTGTATCGCTTTGCCTGCTTACTACAGGCGTATCAATCATCGCCCTTGTTGCAATGCTCTATTCAAGAAATCAGATTCTTACACGTATTGTAAGCTTTGTTATTCTGCCTGTAATGCTTCCCGTCGTGATACTTTATTTCGGTGAATGGGGGCTTATAGTTCCGATTATGATTACGGGCGTTATTATGCTTCTGTTTTCGGGTGCAGGCGAGGGTGCAAAAACCGCTCTCGGTACAATTACAATGCTTCTGTATATATTCGGTGCATTGGGATATTTTCTGTTCACGTCGTTTTTCGTTGCAACAGCAAAGGAAACAATCATTGATTCAGGTGTTTCACCATCGGGAAAATACCGTTATTCCGTCGTAAATACAGAGGACAGCTCAAACGGAAGTACCGCTGTTTACGTTGAACCGAACTATGCAGACGAATATTTATTCAGTCAGGAAAAACCGCTTGCAATATTTACACTCAAAAACATTGAGAGAGCCGTTTATGTTGAACGACCCACGTGTGAAAATATAGATATTCAGTGGGAAACACAGTCACGTGAAGATATAACAGCCGAACTCAACAAGCTCTCCGATAAAATTTCATTCTCACTTTCAGACAGTGAACTTGAAGACCTCGGTTATACATTTGACGAAAAACTTAATCTTTCAATGATTGA
>JAGAQS010000199.1 GCA_017622635.1 Ruminococcus sp.
GTCCTGCCGACATCATGGTCTGAACCCTGTTCTCTCCCTTACCGCAGAAACTGCATGATTTGAAATTTTCAGCCATTTACACAACCTACCTTTTTTCGATAACCTTATCAATAAGACCGTATTCCAGAGCTTCCTGAGCATACATATAATTGTCACGTTCAGTATCAATCTGAATCTGTTCAATAGGCTTGCCTGTGTTCATTGCAAGAATTTCATTCATTTTCTGACGTGTTCTCACAAGGTGGTCGGAATGAATCTTTATGTCCGTACACTGTCCTGAAAGTCCGCCCGAAATAAGTGGCTGATGAATAAGAATCTCACTGTTTGGAAGCGAAAATCTCTTGCCCTTTGCACCTGATGAAAGCAGGAACGCTCCCATTGAGGCAGCCATACCTATACATATAGTAGAAACATCACACTTGATATAATTCATGGTGTCATAAATTGCCATTCCGGCAGTAATTGAACCGCCCGGACTGTTGATATAAAGTGAAATATCCTTTTCACTGTCCTGACCCTCAAGATATAAAAGCTGTGAAACCACAAGACTTGCTGTGGAATCATTCACCTGGTCTGAAAGCATAATAATTCTGTCATTCAAGAGACGTGAGAAAATATCGTAAGACCTTTCACCACGGCTTGTCTGTTCAACGACATAAGGTACTAAACTGCTCATTATTCATCGCCCTTTCTACAAAACGCTGTTGTCCCACGTTGAATCATGCGGGACAACATTTATATATATTTTTTACAATAAACGGCTTACACCGAATTATTCAGCTTTTTCCTCAGCAGAAGCGTCTTCATCAACAGCTGTTTCTTTGATGAGGTCAACTGCCTTCTGAACCTTGAGGTCCATTATATATTCATTGAGAGGAATAAACTTCTTGATAGTTTCAACGTCAACGTTGTTTGCTGCTGCAACGTCGGCAAGACCTGCATTGATTTCATCTTCTGAAACTTCAAAGTTTTCAATTTCAGTAATCTTTTCAAGTGCGAGTCTGAGTTTTACTTCATTTACAGCTCTGTCTCTGTAGGACTCTCTGAAATCGTCCATATTCATACCTGTGTACTGGAAATAAAGCTTTATATCCATACCCTGCTGTGCAAGCTGCTGTTCAAAGGTACGTACAATCACATCAATTCTCTGTTCAAACATACAGTTCGGTATAGGAGTATCAACCTTTTCAATGAGTGCGTTCATAAGCTGATTTTCAAAATCAGAATCAGCCTGATTCTTTGCACTTTCTTCAAGCTTTGTTCTTATGTCTGTTCTGTACTCCTCAACAGTATCGAACTCTGTGGCATCTTTGATAAGGTCGTCATTGATTTCAGGGAGTTCCTCAAAGCTGATAGCCTTAAGCTTGGTTTTAAAAGTAGCAGCCTTGCCTGCATATTCTGTCATCTGATAATCTTCGGGGACAGTAACATTTACGTCAAATTCATCGCCTATGCTGTGACCTACAATCTGGTCTTCAAATCCGGGAATAAACTGACCGCTTCCGAGTACAAGCGGGTGGTCCTCGCCCTTACCGCCTTCAAAAGCCTCGTCGCCGAAGAAACCCTCAAAATCGATAGTAACTTCGTCGCCAAGCTGAGCGGGTCTGTCGTCAACTGAAACTATACGGGCATTTTTCTTTCTAATCATCTGAATCTGCTTGTCTATATCTTCGTCAGTAATTTCCTTGACTTTCTTTGAAGCCTTCATGCCCTTGTAACCTGAAATTTCGATTTCGGGCTTTGTGATGCAGACTGCCTTGAGTTCAACGCCTGTTTCCTTTTCAATGGAAGTAACTTCAACGGACGGTCTGTCAACGAGAACAAGACCGAGACCTGTTACGGCACTGTCGATTTCAGGTCCGATAAGTGAATTTATAGCACCCTCATAGAAAGCACCCTCACCAAATTCTCTTTCGGCAAGTTTACGTGAAACGTGACCCTTTCTGAATCCCTTGACCTGAATATTCTTTTTCTGACGCTGATATTCTCTTTCAACGGCATTTTCAAATTTTTCGGCATCAATACTGATAACCAGTTCAGTAGTGTTTACATCTGTTTTTGTTGATGATTTTAAACTCATGATTTGTATATCCTCCATTATTTATATAACATACTTGGTATATTATACCACAATTCAAAAAATTTTTCTACTGATTTTTAACAGTTCTGCATTTTTTACAAATCACATCACTTTTTCAGGCACAAACTGTAAATAATCACCTGAAACAAGATGGAAATTTATGCCGTCATACGTATTTTTAATACAAAGTTCGTGTGCCGAACGACCGTGAACATGACCGTAATAGCAATCTTTTATATTATAGCGGTAAAGAATTTCAAGTATGTCATAATTAAAATTTGTTGCGAAAATGGGCGGATAGTGCATAAATACAACAGGTTCGAGATTTTCACCGAGTGCAGACTTTATTGAAGTTTCAAGACGCTGTACTTCACGTTTAAGTACTTTTTCGTCCTGTGTCTCACCCGGCATATTTACCCAGCCTCTTGTACCGCATATCCCGTAATTCTCATAACGGAAGTGGTTGTTATGCAGAATTTTAATACTTCCGCAACCCTCCGCTTTAAGAAAATCGTCCATTTTCTTTTTGGTAGACCACCAGTAATCGTGGTTGCCTTTAATTATAATTTTTTCGCCCGTAAGATTTTCGATAAAGTGAAAATCGGGGGCTGAATCCTGTAGTGACATTCCCCACGAAATATCGCCGGGAAGTACTACAGTATCGTTTTCCTTTATAAGTTCAAGCCAGTTTTTTCTGATAAGTTCCTGATAGTTTTTCCAGCCGCTGAAAATACTCATTGTCTTTTCGGGGTTTCCCTGACACAAGTGCAAATCAGCTATAACAAACAGGCTCATCAGATGCCGAGAGTTTTCAGAACATAATTTTTCTGTTCTGCCTTGTCAATGACATCATTGAATCTTTCGGGCTTGTTTCTGAGGTCGGCAAGAGCTGACGGTACAGGCATCTTTGAAAGTTCTGCGAGTTTGTCAATCATGTCATATTCGTCAAGACCGGATTTTTCATTCTGTACGGCTTCCAAAACAGCATTACTGAACTTATA
>JAGAQS010000200.1 GCA_017622635.1 Ruminococcus sp.
GGAAATAAATCTTGTCGAAACGTTCAGGCACAAATTTTGTATCGCCGTTCTTTACAGCATCAATTGCAGGCTGTGCAAGGGGTTTCATTTTTACAAACCACTGTGTCGATACTTTCGGTTCAACGGTAGTACCGCACCTGTAGCAAGTACCTACGTTGTGGCTGTAGTCTTCTATTTCAACCAATGCACCCTCTTTTTCGAGGTCGGCAACAATGGCTTTTCTTGCTTCATATCTGTCCATGCCTGCATATGACGGGTAATCGTCGGTAATTGTTGCATCATCGTTCATTACGTTGATAACGGGGAGATTATGTCTTAGACCTACTTCAAAGTCGTTCGGGTCATGTGCAGGGGTGATTTTAACAACGCCCGTACCGAAATCCATTTCAACATAATCATCAGCAACAATCGGGATTTCCCTGTGAACGATAGGCAGAATAACGGTTTTTCCGACTAAATCCTTATAACGTTCGTCATTTGGGTTTACTGCTACTGCGGTATCGCCGAGAAGAGTTTCGGGACGTGTTGTGGCAAGTTCAAGATAATTGTCAGTGTCCTTGATTTTGTATCTGAGATGCCAGAAATGTCCTGCTTGGTCTTCGTAAGTTACTTCCGCATCAGAAAGTGAAGTCCTGCATTTAGGACACCAGTTTATAATACGTTCGCCACGGTAAATAAGACCTTTATTATAGTACTTTACGAAAACTTCCTTTACAGCCTTTGAACAGCCTTCGTCCATAGTGAAACGTTCTCTTGACCAGTCACATGAAGAACCGAGTTTTTTAAGCTGTTCAACGATACGTCCGCCGTACTGTTTTTTCCATTCCCACGCACGTTTCATGAAACCGTCACGTCCCAAATCTTCCTTTGTAACGCCCTCTTTACGCATAGCCTCAACTATTTTAGCCTCTGTTGCAATAGCGGCGTGGTCTGTACCGGGAAGCCATAATGCAGAATAACCGCACATTCTTTTCCAGCGGATAAGAATATCCTGTAAAGTTTCGTCAAGGGCATGACCCATGTGAAGCTGTCCTGTTATGTTCGGAGGGGGGATAACTATAGTATATGGTGTTTTCTTCGGGTCAGCTTCTGCACGGAAACAGCCTTTTTCGTTCCATGCGTTGTAAATTCTGTCCTCAAAATCCTTTGGATTGTAGGACTTTGCAAGTTCTTTTGCCATTGGTTAAACTCCTTTTTTATAATATTCGGCGTAAACAGAAAAGCCCCGAACCGTATAGGGTTCAGGGCGAAAATAATCCGTGTTACCACCTGTATTCAGGGAAGAAATTCCCTGCACTCTGTTCCCTGTAACGTGGGAAAAATACGTCGGCACTTACTGAATATAAAAATCCGTTCACTGCCGAAGCTCAGGAACTACTTCTGAACAGTTCTTCATATCGTCTCACACCTCCCGACGATTCTCTGAAAATCCGTAACTGTTCTTACTTCTTTCCGTCACAGCTTTTGAAATATAAGTAAATAATATCATATCCGTTTTGTTTTGTCAAGCAATTTTTTATATTCTTTCAGGATAACTGTTCAATGGTTTTATTGTTTTGTTTTTCTTTCTTTTTTCCAATCATCAGAAATGCAACAAGACTTACTGCAACATATCCGACGATAGCAATAACAGAGGATTCAATACCGAAATCACCGCCTGTTATTAACAGGTTTTTGGATTTGAGAACATATGTATATACAGCAATGTCAGAAGATTCAGTGCCGATATGAAGTAAACCGATTGTTGACATATTCCAGAGTGCATGGACTAATGCGTTGTTCCAGAAACTTCCGCTTTCCAGAAGAATAAGCGAGAACATTATTCCTACCATAGTACCTGCAATGACAAGCTGAACAATACTGATTAAATCAAGACTGTTTCCGATAATGTGTACCGCTCCGAAAAGTACCGACGGAATAATGACAGCGGATTTTGTACCATAGTTTTTACGGATAATGCCCATTATTGTACATCGGAATATCATTTCTTCAACTATTCCTGCGGATATGCTGTAAAATACTATGCCGTCAACTGCCGTTGTTACTTTAGTGTATGTATCTTCCTGAAGCACAGACCAGTTGCCGTCCATACATATAAATGCAGTTACGACAGCCAATGGCAGAAGCAATGCGGTTATGCACCACACGGGACGCAGACTGAATTTTGTTATTCCGATTTTCTTTAAATCAAGTCTGAACAGTCTGACAATAATATATTTTATACCGATATACGCAAGCAGAGGGTACAGTATTGCAGAAACGGTCATGCATATATATGACGGAATTTTCAAAGATACAAGTATATCACCTGCAATAAATGCGATACTCTGCGAAACGGCAAGAATTATCACAGACAATGCACAGCAGGAAAATGTCAATAAAAATTTTTTCATAATATTCCTCCTTTTTATAATGACCATTATATAATAATTTCACCATAAAGTCAACAAAAATGAATTATTTTTTTTACAAATCAATGATTTGAAAAACTCCGTTGACATACATTTGAATTTGTGATAAAATAGATATGGCATAAATATATGAACTGCATATTGTACCGAAAATATGCGGAATAAAACAGGGTTGAAAAATATGAATAATATTTCTTTGGGAATACATACACTAAAAATATAACGGCAGGCTTTCGTAATATGCATAATACATTCTCTTTCCCATACTACTATAAAATTAATGGAGACTTTTTATGAATAATATTTCTTTTTACAAGCAAAAACAAGCTGCACTGAAAAAATATTTCAGTCGTATGAACGAAATGCAGCAGGAAGCTGTATTTAGCGTAAACGGTCCGGTGCTTGTACTTGCCGGAGCAGGAAGCGGAAAAACAACTGTCATTGTAAACCGCATAGCGAATATGATTAAATTCGGAAATGCCTATTTTGACGAAAACGGTGATGCCCGTCCGAATGACATTGAATTTCTTAAAGACTATGCAGACGGTGAATATGACGACGACCCTGACGCTGTTCTTGACGTTCAGGATATAATAGCCGTTGATACAGTAAAGCCGTGGAATATTCTCGCAATTACATTTACAAACAAGGCAGCCAATGAACTCAGGGAAAGACTTTCCGATATGCTCGGTGAGGACGGTCAGAGAATAAACGCATCAACATTTCATTCGGCGTGTGTGAGAATTTTAAGAACCGAAATAGAGTGTCTCGGCTACGGCAGGGATTTTACAATATATGATTCCGACGACAGCAAGAGACTTATAAATTCAATAATGCGTGATGAAATGGATATTTCCGAAAAACTGTTTGCTGTAAGTATGGTTCAGAGTGAAATAAGTTCTGCAAAAAACAATATGGTTTCTCCTGACAGACTGCTTGCCGAAGCAGGAGTGGACTACCGGAAAAAAGTAATTGCACGTGTATATAATGTTTATCAGGAAAGGCTGAAACAGGCAAACGCCCTTGACTTTGATGATATTCTTACACTTACGGTTGAAATTTTTGAAAAGTACCCCGAAACTCTTAAAAAATATCAGGAACGTTTTAAGTATATAATGGTTGACGAATATCAGGATACAAATTATGTACAGTTCAGGCTTGTTGCAATGCTCGCAGGAAAAGAACAGAATATATGCGTTGTGGGTGATGACGACCAGAGTATATATAAATTCAGGGGTGCGGATATCGGTAATATTCTGAACTTTGAAAAGAAGTTCACGGGTGCAAAAGTTATACGTCTTGAACAGAATTACCGTTCGACAAAAACCATTCTTGACGCTGCAAATGCCGTGATAAGCAACAATAACAGCCGTAAGGAAAAGAAACTGTGGACAGCCGGCGAAAAGGGTTCAAAAGTGTACTGGTACAAGGCGTTTGATGAAAACGACGAAGCAAGTTTTATTGCGGATACTGTAAAAAAATCTTACATGGCAACGGGAAAATATTCCGACAGTGCCGTACTTTACAGAATGAATGCACAATCAAATTCCATTGAAAGAATGTTCGTCAATGCAGGTATTCCGTATAAGATTTATGGCAGAGTACGTTTTTATGACCGAAAAGAAATAAAAGATATTACAGCATATCTTGCTTTTGTTAACAATCCTGATGATATGTTGCGTTTCAAGCGTATAATAAACGAACCCAAGCGTAATATAGGTGACACGACCGTTGCAATTATTGAGGATATAAGCCGTGACCTGAATATTTCACCGTTTGAGGTAATGCAGAGGTGTGAAGAATATACACTCCTTGCAAAGAAAGTGAACACACTGAAAAATACCGCTTCAATTTTTGAGTCTCTCATGGAAAAATCGCACGAATTGCCTTTGGACGAATTTTTTGACTATGTACTTGAAAAAACGGGTTATCTTGAATATCTCGGCACACTTGAAAATGCCGAGTCAAAAATTGAAAACACAAAAGAATACCGTTCGTCAATAGTACAGTATATGAAATCAACGCCAAATCCGACGCTCAGTGGTTTTCTTGAAGATATAGTATTGTATACGGAGGCAGACCGTGATGACAATTCAGAAGATAAAGTCACGCTTATGACGGTTCATTCCGCAAAGGGTCTTGAATATGAGAATGTTTTTGTAATCGGCATGGAAGAAGGAATTTTCCCGAGTTCACGTTCTTTTGACAATGAGGACGACCTTGAGGAAGAACGTCGCCTTGCGTATGTTGCAATAACACGTGCAAAGAAAAGGCTTTACCTTACAAGTGCGGGTCAGCGTATGCTTTTCGGACAGACACACAGAAACGTCACATCACGTTTTATGCGTGAAATAGGCAATGAATTTATGGAAAAGCATGACAACGCAACAATAATGAAAAATAAAGTAAAGGAAAAGGATAATTCCGTTACTGCCGTACATTCTTCAACGCTTCAGCAACAGCTTGCAAGAAACAGAATGCATTCCGTTTCTTCGTCAAAAGCGGAAACCGTTTCATATTCGGCAGGCGACAGGGTTCAGCATAATGTTTTCGGTGACGGAACTATTATCTCCTCAAAACCTATGGCAAACGATGCACTGCTTGAAATAACTTTTGACAAGGCAGGTACAAAGAGGATAATGGCTAATCATGCAAAGCTGAAAAAGCTTTGATAACAATAAGGAGTAAATTTTATGAGAAAAACAAAAATTGTCTGTACAATCGGGCCTGCTACCGATGACAAGAATATCATGCGTGAGCTTATGCTTGCAGGCATGAATGTGGCACGTTTCAATTTTTCACACGGTGAATATGAAACACATGAAAAGCGTTTCCGCATGATTGAGGAACTCCGCAAAGAACTTGATTTACCCGTTGCCACCCTGCTTGACACAAAAGGTCCTGAAATACGTCTCGGAAAGTTCGTTGACGACAAGCCCGTTGAAATTCATGACGGTGATGTTTATGTCCTCACAACAGAAGATATTCTGTGCGACGATAAGCGTGGAAGTATAAGTTTCAAAAAACTCCCACGTGATGTAAGCATAGGAACGAGAATACTTATAAATGACGGTGTTATTGAACTTCTTGCGGAAAATGTCACACAGAATGAAATAACCTGTCGTATAATTCATGGCGGTACTCTTTCCAACAACAAGGGTATAAATGTTCCTGGAGTAAAACTTTCAATGCCGTATCTCAGTGACAGCGATATGAATGATCTTGAATTTGGTGCAAAAATGGGATTTGATTTTATTGCCGCAAGTTTTGTACGTACTGCCGCAGATATAAACTATCTTAGAAAATTTACTCACAGTCTGGGCTGGTTCGACGTTCGTATAATAGCAAAAATCGAGAATACCGACGGTGTTGAGAACATTGATGAAATTCTTGAGGCAGCCGACGGCATAATGGTTGCACGTGGCGACATGGGCGTTGAAATACCGTTTGAACGTATACCCGCAATTCAGAAAGAACTCATTCACAAAGGCTACAATGCGGGCAAACAGGTTATTACGGCTACACAGATGCTTGAATCCATGATAACAAATCCACGTCCGACCCGTGCGGAAATAACAGACGTTGCAAATGCTATCTATGACGGAACAAGTGCTATAATGTTATCGGGAGAAACGGCGGCAGGTGCGTATCCTGTTGAGGTAGTAAAGACAATGGCGTTAATAGCCGAAACTACCGAAAACAATATTGACTACAAGGGCGAATTTTCGGCACGCCGTACAGAACCGAACGGCAATATTGCCGAGGCTATCGCACACGCAACCGTTACAACCGCACATGACCTTAATGCAAGGGCGATTATTACTGTTTCACTCTGCGGACAGACGGCAAGACTTATTTCAAAATACCGTCCGTTGTGTCCTATTATATGTTGTACCACAAGTGAAATTGCACAGCGTCAGATGAATATGAGCTGGGGTGTAAAACC
>JAGAQS010000201.1 GCA_017622635.1 Ruminococcus sp.
TCTTTGTTTTGCCTGTAAGTCAAGGAATATATGCAACTGGCAGAAAGATAAAAAAAATATGAATATCGAGGTCTGAATATGTTTATAGGAAATAAAGAATTTGATTTGAAAAACAACTGTTATATAATGGGTATTCTCAACTTTACCCCCGATTCTTTCTCGGACGGCGGAAAGTTCAATAATATTGATTCCGCACTTATGCACGTCGAACAGATGATAAACGACGGCATGGATATACTGGATATAGGCGGAGAATCCACACGCCCGAATTATACGAAAATTTCTGACGATGAGGAAATTTCAAGAGTAGTACCGATTATTGAGGCGGTAAAAGAACATGTTGATATTCCCGTATCACTTGACACATATAAGTATAAAGTGGCAGAGGCAGGAATTAAAGCAGGCGTTGACCTTATCAATGATATATGGGGTCTTAAATACGACAACGGACAAATGGCTGAACTCATAGCCAAAAATGGTCTGCCTTGCTGTCTTATGCACAACAGAAACAATCAGCAATACAACTGTTTTATTGACGACGTTATTTCCGATATGCAACAGACGGTTGATATCGCACTTAAAGCAGGTATTGACCAAAAAAATATTATTCTTGATATCGGTGTAGGTTTTGCAAAAAGTTACGAAAATAATCTTGAGGCAATAGACCGTGTTGACGAATTTCGTGAACGTCTGGGTTATCCCGTTCTTCTCGGAACTTCACGCAAGTCCGTAATAGCCATAACTCTTGACCTGCCGTCTGACCAGAGAGTTGAGGGTACAATAGCAACTACTGTTATGGGCGTTATGAAAGGTGTTTCGATTGTCAGGGTTCATGACGTAAAAGAAAATGCACGTGCGGTAAAAATGACGCAGGCAGTTATGAAAGGATATTGAAAAAATGGACGAAATCCGTATTGACAATCTTAAAGTTTTCGCACATCACGGTGTATTTGAACACGAAAATATAAACGGTCAGAATTTCTTTGTAAATGCCGTTCTTTATACAGATACCGAAAAGGCAGGCACTCTTGACAATCTTGAATTTTCGACGGATTACGGAAGTGTGTGCAGTCTGATTCAGGAGGTAATGACGCAGAATACTTTCAGTCTTATTGAATCGGTTGCACAGAAAACCGCCGTTGAAATTCTGAAAAATTTTCCGCTTGTCGAAAGTCTTGACCTCGAAATCAGAAAACCCGAAGCACCTGTTGAAATGGAGTTTGAATCTCTGTCCGTGAAAATACACAGGGGCTGGCATACGGCTGTAATTGCACTCGGTTCAAATATCGGTGACAGCAGAAAATATATTGAAAACGCTGTTGAACAGTTTGAAAACAGTGAATACGTGAAAAATATTAAAGTCTCTGAACTTATTGTCACAAAGCCTTACGGTTATACGGAACAGGACGATTTTTTAAACGGTGTTATGATATGCAAAACCGTTCTTTCACCGCAGTCGCTTCTTGATTTTATGCACACGATTGAAAACAGTGCAGACCGCAGGCGTGAAATTCACTGGGGTCCACGTACTCTTGACCTTGACCTTATTTTTTATGACAATGCCGTAATTGATACACCTGACCTCACCGTCCCTCATATTGATATGCAGAACCGTGCATTTGTCCTTGAACCTCTGAACAGTATCGCA
>JAGAQS010000202.1 GCA_017622635.1 Ruminococcus sp.
AGTGCAACAATAATACTTACATTCATACTTTTACCTCCATAAGTTCGACAATTAATTTAGCACCCTGAACCGACATTACTTTGACTATACTGTTTATCGGGATTATTTCGTCAGAAACAGCTTTCCAGTCAACGCCGTTGAGAGTTACCCTGCCTGTTCCTGCCGTTGTGTTTATTTCCTCGATAACAACAGCCTGCTTGCCTGTGTCAAGTTCCGAGTTTGTGGGAATGTAGCCTTTTTTGCGGTATTTCTTCATGAGAGGGAATGTGACCGCAAGCAGTACTGACGATACAATGATGAATATAAACAGCTGTCCTGCGAAAGATATTCCGTCTTTGAAATAAACCGTCAGCATTGTCGTCAATGCACCCACCGCAAGCCATATTGATACAAGCTGTACGGTTATTATTTCCGCTATTATGAAAAATACAAATACAACTGCCCAGAATATTACAGCCATATAAAAATTCCCCTTTCCTGATTTATTATATATATATTCTATCATATCCAAAGGAATTTTACAATATACAGGTATAAACTGTTACCGTTCTGTAACGTGCGGACGGGATAAGAAAATCCACAAAGTCCACATATATAAAACGTGTTTTATTCGTCACTATCAACAAAATACATATGAATTTTACCTTTAATAATATTATTTCTGAAACTGCCCCTTTTAAATAGGAATGATTTAATTGTAAATATATTTTATTTTACGAAAAATCATTTTTGTATACCTGAACAAAATGTATTATTTGATTTTATGCACAATGACTACCGTTTTATATTAACAGGTATTGTTTTGTGTTTCGGGGTTGATTTTCTGCGGAAAATATATTATAATGCTATTATATTATTGAAAAGGGACGGATAGTATGAAAAAATTATTAATTCCCGTAATCTGTGTATTTACACTGTATTCGTGCGGAAAAACAGATTCTTCCATAACGCTTCCCGATGGTTCTCTTGATAAATGTACACTGCGTTTTTCATGGTGGGGAGGAGACGACCGCCACGAAGCCACTTTAAAAGCTGTGGAATTGTGGAACGAAATACACCCCGATATTACGATAAAAACCGAGTACGGCGGTTGGGACGGCTGGTCAGAAAAAATAAATACCCAGATAAGTTCGGGGACAGAAGCCGACATCATGCAGATAAACTATGACTGGCTTGTTACGCTTTCTGCCGACGGTACGAGCTTTTACGACCTTAACACTCTTGACAACGTTCTTGACCTTTCGGGGTTCAGTGATGATATACTTTCTTTTGGTACTGCAAATGGTCATCTTAATGCCGTAGCGGTTTCGGTCAGCGGACGTGGACTTTTTTATAATTCCGAAGTGTTTGAAAGACTGAACGCCGATTACCCGTCAACATGGGACGAACTTTCCGAACTGGGAAAAACTTTCGGCAAAAACGGTCTTTATCCGCTTGACCTTGATATTCAGTCAGGCGGAACGGCGTGGTATCTTGCCGTTGTATACGTTCAGCAGACGACGGGAAAAGATTTTATTGACATGGACGGAAATCTTGGTTTTTCCGTTGACGACCTGAAAACCGCCCTTGATTTTTACAAGCACCTTGAAAAAAATCACGTTATACGCAATGTCAGGACACGCACCGACGAGGACGGAAACACCGCACTTTATCAGTCGCCCGAATTTATAAACGGCAATATAGCAGGTGTTCTTGAATGG
>JAGAQS010000203.1 GCA_017622635.1 Ruminococcus sp.
GCCATGATCAATGGCGACTTCTGGCAGATGAGTGCTCCGATCAATCCGCGTGGCCCGGTTCATCGTGGTGGTGTCATCATTCATGATAAGTGGGATTATAATGAAGCAGTTCCTCATCCACCACAGCCGTGACAACAACCGTAACGACTGAAACTCCTCCCGAAGTCAGACCGTCAAATCCTCAGGAACTTCTTGAACAGATGTCACTTGAAGAAAAGGTCTATCAGATGTTTATGGTAAAACCCGAACAGCTTACGGGTGTTTATCCTACAACAGCGTCGGGAGAAACAAGCAAAAACGCAATAGAAGAATATCCCGTCGGCGGAATCGTGTATTTTGCGGATAACCTTGTTTCAGTTCCTCAGACTAAAGATATGATTTCAAACGTTCAGCAGTATGCAAAGGATTCAAGCGGTGTGGGACTGTTTACGGCAGTTGACGAAGAGGGCGGAACAGTTGCCCGTGTGTCTCAGAAACTCGGCACAACGTCATTTTCAAATATGAAGTACTACGGTGATATCAATGATGCAGGACAAGGCTATACTATCGGTTATACAATAGGTTCTGACCTGCACCGTCTCGGATTCAATGTTGACTTTGCACCTGTTGCAGATGTAAATGTTAATGAATATAACGAACTCGGAAACCGTATTTTCAGCAGTAACCCTTATGTTGTGGCAAATATGGCGACAAGTGTTGCCACAGGACTTCAGGACGCAGGAGTTTGTGCGACTTTCAAACATTTCCCCGGACTTGGTGCGGAAAACGGCAATACACATGATGATTCCTATGTTACTATCGACAGAACCGTTGACCAGCTCCGTGAAGAAGAATTTGTGCCGTTCAGTACGGGAATAAACGCAGGTGTGGACTTTGTTATGGTAGGTCACCAGATTGTAACGGGATTCGGTGACAATCTCCCTGCCGACCTTTCATATACAGCCGTTACTGCATATCTCCGTAATGAACTCGGATTCGACGGTATAGCAATTACCGATTCACAGCAGATGAACACTATTTCAACGGTTTATTCGTCGGGTGACGCTGCTGTAATGTCCGTAAAGGCAGGAATTGACATTATTCTGATGCCCGAAGATTTGCAGGAGTCGGTAAATGCCGTATGCAATGCAGTAAACAACGGTGAAATTTCAGAGTCAAGAATAGACGAAAGCGTTACACGTATACTTAATCAAAAGTACGAACTTGGTTTATTTGATGAAAACTAAAAAGACCAATATAATTATTTTAATATCGGTTTTGCTGATTTTGGTTGCTGTGGTTTTGTTTATGGCAATATCATATTTATTTCCGTACAGATATGTGGAAAACTGTTTTTATTCAAACAGGGAAGATTTTGAAAAAATTCCGTATTATCTTGAAAGCCTGTATGATGAGGGTAAGAAACATATGGAAATAGAAATTGATGAAAACAGTGATTGTGACGAAATTACAGCAATTCTTTTGAAATTAAATAAACAGTATCAGAACGACAGTAAACATTCTGTTTTTCGTTCTGTTGGAGTTCGATATGATAACGACGGTGATTTGATGTTCTATATGGCGGTACAAAAAGAAAAGCTGAAAAACCGTGACGGAGTAAACGGTGCTGATATCAGATGTTGTTATATTGTATATGTTGATGAGAATTATGACGGAAGTTCACCCGCAAAGTACAGAGAGCCTTTCTGTGACAACTGGTATACATGGTCATCTGATACATATTCAGGCTGAATGTTCGGAAAAATATAAATTTGTAAGGTGAAAAATATGCTGTATATAATGCGACACGGTAAAACCGAGTGGAATGTAAAC
>JAGAQS010000204.1 GCA_017622635.1 Ruminococcus sp.
ATACATTGCGGTAAGATTCAGAAAAATCGGTGGCTGGTCGGCAGGTGTATGCTCAGTGCTTGCACTTCTCCACGACCTTATAGTTGCCCTTGCCGTTTCAATACTGTTCGGCTTTGAGTTCAACTCAAATACCGTTGCGGTAATTCTCACGATTCTCGGTTACTCTATCAACAACACTATCGTTATTTACGACAGAATCCGTGAAAACAAAAAGCTTATGCCGAAAGCTTCACTCAACGAACTTATCAATGCAGGCTGTTCACAGTCTCTTACACGTTCAGTCAGAACGTCAATAACAACTATAACAACTATGCTCGTTGTAACAATAGTTGTGGCAATAAGCGGTTACAACTCACTTCTTACATTCTCAGTACCGCTTATGTTCGGTCTTATCTCAGGTACTTACTCATCACTCTTTGTTGCTCCTGTAACATGGTCATGGTGGAAGTCACGCAAGAAAAGTGAATAATCAAAAAAGACTGCCTCAGGGCAGTCTTTTTTGATTCACACCCGACTAAATAATTTTCTTGACAGTAAATAGATTTTACGATATAATAAATGTGTCGGCTTCTTCCGCAAGGAAGGAGGTGGAACACATGGAATACATACTTACATTCATCGTTTCTATTATGGCAAAGATAGTTGGTCACTATCTTTGCAAGTGGTTAGATAGAAAGAAGTCCGACAAATAACCCAAAGGTGTGCAGCGGAGCTGGCACTCTGCTGCACGCCGTTTTTTATATAAAAAAGAATCTCCCGCAGAGCTGGCACTCATACGGGAGACTTTTGTGTGTCCACATGAACATACTTACATTCGTGGTCGTATATATTATACACCATTCATGCGAAATATGTCAAGAGCAAAGCATTAATTTTTTTAAATTGTTTTTATCAACTTCCCATATAAAAAATACTTGTAAAACAAGCAAAAATATGTTATAATAAAGTATATAAAATTATTGGAGGTACATTATGAACTCTGACCCTTACGGGAATTTAAAACACATTCCATACTTGGACAGAAGTTAATGCTCTCCATGCTCCTGCCTGAGTAAATCACGGCGAAAGGAGCATTGTCTGAACTTTCAGGCAAAAAAATTAATATGATAAACTTCTACACTTCAGAAAACGGCACACTTACTCAGTGTAACGGACTTTCTGACGGTTGCTGGGTTTCCGTTGTAAATCCGACACCGCAGGAAGTAAACGAACTTATTGAGGTTTACGGACTCGACAGCGGTTTCGTAAAATCATCAATCGACGAAGAAGAATCTTCACGTATAGAACGTGAGGACTCGCAGACCCTCGTTATTATCGACACACCTGTTTCGTCTGTCGATAATGAGGAAACACGGCTTTTCTATACACAGCCACTCGGTATCATAATAACCGAAACCAATGTTTTCACTATCTCCATTCAGGAAACACAGATAATAAAAGACGCTGTAAACGGCAGTATTAAAAACCTGCGTCCCTGTTTCAAGACACGTTTTGTATTGCAGTTGCTTCTCAGAATAACTGCACTGTTTCTTATTTACCTCAAACAGATAGACAAAATTTCGTCTGCCGCAGAACAGGAATTACATGACGCTATGAAAAACGAGCTTCTTATGCAGTTGCTCGCACTTGAAAAGTCACTTGTATACTTTTCAACGTCACTTAAAGCCAACGAAGCAACCATTGAAAAAATTTTCCGTGGCAGAGTTATAAAACTTTACGACGAAGACCAGGATTTGTTGGAAGATGTTCTCATTGAAATGAAACAGGCTATTGAAATGGCGAGTATATACACGGGTATTCTTTCAAGTATGATGGACGGCTTTTCTTCAATTATCTCAAACAATCAGAATATAGTAATGTGGAGACTCACTATTATGACGGTGATTCTCCAGATTCCAAACATAATATTTGCGTTTTACGGAATAAACACCGTTGACCTGCCAATTCCGTATACATGGTTTCCGCTTGCTTTAATGACGGTACTAACCGGAATAACAGCTCTTGTACTTATAAAATGGAAAAACAAATAATAAAAAAAACTCCTGATATCAGGAGTTTTTTATGTATTATCTTATCTTTGTCTTGTAAATCAGCCACACAAGTTCAAGAAATCCCACGCCTATAAAAGTCATCATTGTTTTCATGCTCGGTTTTTTCACCTTGAAACGTGTAATAAACGCAATCGCTATTATAAACAATGCACAGCCGTACACCGTGGGAAACCATTCACTTCCGATATCTTTGTGAAAGCTGTATATAAACGGAAGTATAAGTGCAACGCTTGTCACAGGCAGACCCTCGTATACTTTCCGCACATCGTCCGTCTGTTTCTGTCTTTCTTCCTCCGCCACGTTAAAATACGCAAGCCTTATCACCGCACACAGCGGAAATATTACAAGTACAGGAATGTCGCACCAGCTTTTCATGCCGACAGAGTAACCGATAATTGACGGCAGAACACCGAAACAAATCACGTCACAGAGTGAATCTATCTGTATACCGAACTGTTTTTCACTTTCGGTACGATTTTTTTTAGTGCGTGCAACTTTTCCGTCGAACATATCGCAGAAACCCGAAACCATAAGGCATATTATGGCATATTCGGGGTGAACGCTTCCGCCTATTCCCATAGCAAACAACATACCCAGAACAGACGAAACAAGACTCATATATGTAAGAACAACCGTATAGTTATAGTAACCAATCATATTTAATCCTCAAAAAAACATAAATTCCTGAACGGGAAAATATAAACCATTTCCCGACACTTCTATTTATTATAACACAGAATTTATGATTTTTCAAGAGTTTTTCGCCTTTTTCCTTTCAGTAACTTTTTTCCGTGTATTTTTCTTTACTGCACCTTTTTCACGGTTTATACGCATCTGTTCCTGCCTGTTCTGCTTGTCCTCAAGACGACGATAAGCCTCTTTGTAGAAAAATTCCTGCGAATTTACCGTTTCTTCGCCCTCTTTACGCACAACATGAAGATAAGTTCCGTCACTCATCATAACACGTGCCTTTACATTGTCACTCATAAGCGTTCTGAACATATCCCACAGACGCTTTTTGATTTTTTCGTCCTCAACGGGTATGGCGACTTCAACTCTGCGGATTGTATTTCTTGACATATAGTCAGCAGAACCTATATATATTTTCTGTTCTTTCTTTTCATTGCCGAATATGTATATACGGCTGTGTTCAAGAAAACGTCCAACTATACTGCGTACCGTTATATTCTCCGTGCAACCGTCAACGTTCGGAACAAGACAGCATATCCCCCTGACAACAAGTTCGATTTTAACACCTGCCTGTGAAGCCTCAACAAGCTTTTTCATAATAGTTTTGTCAGAAAGGGAATTTATCTTTGCACCTATATAACCCTGACCGCCGTTTCTTGAAATTTCAATCTGTTCGTCCATCATTTCAAGAATTTTGTTTCTCAGACAGAGGGGTGCAACGAGAAGTTTGTTTGTTTCTTCAACAAAAGTACCGTTTTGCAGACAAGTGAAAACCTTTTCAGCGTCCTCAGCAATTTCCCTGTCAGCCGTAAGAATCATTATGTCAGTATAGAGAGTTGAGGTCTTTTCATTGTAGTTACCCGTTCCGACCTGTGTGAGATAATCGAAATTACCGCCTGTGGACTTTCTTGTTATAAGAAGAAGCTTTGAATGTGCCTTATAGTTCTTAGGACCGTATATTACTTTTACCCCTGCTTTCTGCAAAACTTTTGACCATTCAATATTATTCGCCTCGTCAAATCTTGCACGCAGTTCAATCATGACAAGAACTTCTTTTCCGTTTTCGGCAGCGGTGCAGAGAGCGTCAATAACTTTGCTACCCCTTGCAAGACGGTAAAGCGTGATTTTAATTGAAGTTACTTTCGGGTCAACCGCACATTCCTGTAAAAGTCTTACAAAAGAAAGGTTCATTGACTCAAAAGGATAACTCAGCATTATATCCTTTGACCTGACCTGTGCGAACACCGAACGGTTGTCGGCAAGTACAGCAGGCTTTCTTGACGAAAGAGCGGAATAATGAAGTTTTTCGTCGTTTGAAAGTTCCTGAAGTGAAAAAAGATATGAAAGGTCAAGCGGTATTCTTGAAGTAAACACACGTACATTCTTTATTTTAATCTTTTTACATATGTAGTCAAGTGCCTCACGGCTGAAATCGTCGGATATTTCAAGTCTTACGGGAGCAAGCTTTTTTCTCTGTGCAACAAGTTCTTCCATACGTTCACGGAAGTCAGCACCCTTTCCCGATACCATAATATCGGCGTTTCTTGTCACTCTGATAACGGCACGGTCAAGAACCTTATAGCCTTTAAACATGAGATGTGCAAAGTGCAGGACGACTTCTTCTTCAAGAATGAATCTTTTACCGCCTGCACCAAGCGGGATTACTCTTTCACTGTGTTCGTGGCTTATGGGTATAATTCCGATAGAAACACCCTTTTTTGCGTTAAGCTGTACAACAGCATATAATTCCTTGTTTTTGAGGAACGGAAACGGAAGTGAGTTGTTTACAACAATACCGGAAATAAACGGTTTCAGTTCACGTTTGAAATAGAGTTCAAGGAAAGTCTGTTCTTCTTTTGTGGCGTTACCGAAATTCACGTGTTCAAAACCGTAAGCGGAAAGTTCGCCCATTGTTTTCCTGTAGGCTTCTTCAACGGACGGCTGTAAACGACGTACCGCCGTAAAAATCGCATCAAGCTGTTGTGACGGATTCATTCCCGTTTTGCTGTCTTTTTTATTTTTATCATTTTTTTCGTCGTCAGTTATAGAACCGACACGAACCATAAAAAACTCATCAAGATTACTCTGATATATAGCGGAAAATGAAAGCCTTTCAAGCAGGGGGTTATTCGGGTCGCAGGCTTCTTCAAGAACACGCTTATTGAATTTAAGCCAGGAAAGTTCCCTGTTTTCAAAATATTCCATAAAATGCTCCAATCTGCCTTAACGGCAAAAAAAACTAAATATTATTATTTTTATTATATAACTTTTAAACTGTTGTGTCAAGATATATTTTAATTCCCGTCACAAAATACAAAAAACGGAGTACAAAAAATACTCCGTCTTTTTGTTATACTGAAACTCCTATTTTTTCACCGTAATGTACAACGGTTTCAAAACCGTCTCTTGTATTTCTGAGAATGTCGGAATCAGGACGTATTCTGTCCTTTTCAAAAAGCTGAACTATGGTAGAACCGCCGAACATGAACATACCCTTTTCTTCACCTTTCATGAAACTGTATTCACCGTGATGATTACAGATTTTTCCCACCATCATCGCACCGACTTCAAGCTGTACAACGTCACCGAAATTATCAGTGTGCATGATAGTGTATTCACGGCTGTTCCTCTTGTATACATTATATTTTTTCAGTGCAACGGGGTTCACCGTATGAAGTTCACCGTAAATAAATACATTGTTCGTTTTTATTCCGTCGTCGATATAACAGTAACGGTGGTAGTCGTCAACTTCAAGACGGTAAATAAGACAGTAACCGCCGTCATAGCGTCTTGCAAGAAATTCATTTTTCAGCATATCGGAAACCCTGTAAAGAGAGTTCTTTATTTTAAATATACTGTTTCTTTTTATTTTATACGCCGTCACCTTTGAATCACACGGACTTATAAGATGCCTGCTGTTATAGTCAACGGGTCGTTTTTCGGGCTTTACTTTTCTTGTGAAAAAATCATTGTACGAACTGAAATTCTTCATTATATACTGTGATGTGTCAATACCGTTGTTTTTTATAAACGGTTTAATCAGCGGTTTTGACAGCGGTGAATCCATATACTTTCCGACAGTTCTTGAAACAAACGGAGCAGTAAGAACTTTGAGAACCATTCTGCCCGAAACAGTATTATAAAGTTTTTTCAGTACCTCATTCTGTTTTTTGTTTGTGACGATTGTTTCGCCGTTTCTTTTTTTAACCATAATAAATTACCTGCGTGCATTTGCTAGCATAAGTTTTATACGATTTTCCTGATTGACACGTGTTGCACCTGCGTCATAGTCAATTGCAACTATATTTGCGTCGGGATTGTATTTCTTTATTGCACGTGACATACCTTTTGCAACTATGTGATTCGGCAAACAACCGAAAGGCTGTGTACAGATTATATTTTCAACTCCCGACTGTACAAGTGCCGCCATTTCGGCAGGAATCAGCCAGCCCTCTCCCATTACGACACCCTGATTTATATACTTGTCCGCAAGTTTTCGGAGATGTTCAAAATCGTGGAAAGGTTCAACTACTTTGTGCTTTTTCATGATTGAAATAAGTTTTTTCTGCTGATGATACATCAAATCATAACCGAGTTTATAAATATGTGACTGAGTGGTTGAATTGTCATATATTTTAGCGTCGTTGAAAGTTCCTGCCGCACAGTACATAACAAATTCAAGCAGTGACGGTACAACAGGCTCGCACCCCTCCGAAATCAGAAAGTCCTCAAGATGATTGTTTGCAAGCGGGGAATATTTAACGTATATCTCCCCCACTATTCCGACACGGATTTTCTTTTCACTGCTGAGCGATATTTCCTCAAAGTCGTTCAGAATGTCATTGCTTATTCTGTCAAGTTTAAGATAAAAATTACTCTTTTTAAGGAACATATTCCCAAGTCTTTTCTGCCATTTGTTCAGAACCTTTTCAGACTGTCCCTTATTGATTTCGTATGCACGGCATTTATTGTAACAGGTCATAAGCAAATCACCGTAAAGAACCGCATAGAACATCTTTAAAAACATGACGGGTGTTATTTTAAATGAACTGTCCTTTTCAAGACCGCTGAAATTAAGCGATACAACGGGAATCTGCGGATAATTTTTATCAATTGCCTTTCTGAGAAGATGTATATAGTTTGAAGCACGACAGCCACCGCCTGTCTGAGTTATCATGAGTGCGGTTTTGTCAGGGTCATATTTTCCGCTTTTGAGAGCGTCCATGAACTGTCCTATAACAAGAAGTGCAGGATAACACGCATCATTATGGACGTTTTTAAGTCCCTCGTCAATGACAGAACGTGAACGGTTCTGAAGAAGTTCCATTTTATAACCCTCAGCCTCAAATATACTTATAATAAGCCTGAAGTGTATCGGGAGCATATCGGGTACAAGGATAGTATGTGTTTTAATCATATCCTCGGTAAATTTAGCATATTCAGACATATTATATACCCTCCTTACTTCTGTTCCATTGCGGCAATAAGACTTCTGAGACGTATTCTTACTGCACCGAGATTGTTTATTTCGTCAATTTTAAGCTGTGTGTAGAGTTTTCCGTTACTTTCAAGTATTCTGCGTACTTCGTCGCCCGTAACTGAATCTATACCGCAACCGAACGAAACAAGCTGTATCATCTGCATATCGGGCTGAGTGGTGACATACTGTGCGGCACGGTAAAGCCTTGAATGATAAGTCCATTGATTAAGTACATCAAGTTTCGGTGTATCAACAAGAGCCGCCACGCTGTCCTCTGTGATTACAGCCATTCCGAGACTTGAAATAAGCTTGTGTATACCGTGGTTTATTTCCTTGTCTATGTGATACGGTCTGCCTGCGAGGACTATAATTTTCCTCTTTTCCGCACGTGCCTGACGGATTATACTTTCAGCCTGTGAAGCAATATCACTGTTGTAACGTTCCATAGCCTTATATGCTTTTTCAACCGCATCGGGAATCCTGCACCTCAGATTATAGCCTTTCAGTGAATTTTTAAGTACTTTTACAACGTTCTTTTTTACATTGAGGTCAAGATACGGGTGAATGAAATTACTGTCATTCAGACGGGGATTGTTTGCAAGAAGCAGTTCGGGATAGTAAGCAACAACGGGGCAGTTGAAATGATTGTCACTTTGTCCCTCATCTATGTTGTAACTCATGCACGGATAGAATATAAAGTCAACACCTTTGTCAAGCAGGTTTTCGATATGACCGTGAGTAAGTTTTGCAGGATAACAGACAGTATCGGACGGAATTGTATGTTGTCCGAGATAGTACATACCTCTTGAACTTTCGTCGGAAACCACTGTATGAAAACCAAGCTCAGTAAAAAGCATATGCCAGAAAGGAAGCTGTTCATAGAATCCGAGTGCAAGCGGAAAACCTGCTGTTCCGACGGGACGTTTAGGCTGGTGTTTTTTAACCGTATTAACTATACTTGTATACTTGTATTCATAAAGATTGGGAATATTGTTTTTATTGGAAATTCCCCCGCCCTTTTCACATCTGTTTCCGGAAATAAAACGCCGTCCCTTACCGAAATTTATGATATTAAGCTGACAGTGTGCAGTACAGCCCTTGCATTGTACGGAACGTGAAGTATAAGCGAATGAATCAAGTTCATCTGCCGATATAAGAGACGATTTTTCAGAACCTGCTTTTTCCTTTGCATACAACGCACAGCCGAATGCTCCCATAAGTCCCGAAATTGCAGGGCGTATTACATTTCTTCCTATTTCCTTTTCAAAGGAACGCAAAACCGCATCATTCAGGAAAGTACCGCCCTGTACGACAATATTCTTACCGAGTTCTTCGGGAGAATTTGCACGTATAACTTTATAGATAGCGTTCTTTATAATTGACATTGAAAGACCTGCGGAAATATCCTCAACCGTTGCACCGTCTTTCTGTGCCTGTTTTACGGAACTGTTCATAAATACAGTACAGCGTGAACCCAAATCAACGGGGTGCTGTGCAAAAAGTCCGAGTCGGGAAAATTCGGAAATATCATAACCAAGAGCCATTGCGAACGTCTGTATAAATGAACCGCAACCCGACGAACAAGCCTCATTCAACATAATACTGTCAATACTGTGATTCTTTATCCTGAAACACTTTATATCCTGACCGCCTATATCTATAATGAAATCAACGTCAGGACAGAAATAAGATGCGGCTTTGAAATGTGCGACAGTTTCAACAATTCCGTAATCTATTGAAAGTCCCGACTTTATCAAATCCTCACCGTAACCCGTAACCGCAGAACCTTTTATTGTAATATCGGGGTTCATTTCACTGTATATTATTTTTATCTGTTCGGAAATTTTGTCAAGAGGCTGTCCCATACTCGAAGAATAATGATGATAAAGTATTTTTCCGTCGTCGGTTATAAGTACAAGCTTTGTTGTGGTAGAACCTGCGTCAATGCCAAGATATGCGTCACCTTTATATTTATGTATATCTGCATATGCAAGGTCATATTTTCTGTGACGGTCTATAAAATCGTCATATTCAGCCTGTGACGCAAAAAGTGGCTGTCCTGTCACAATACCGTCAGAAGTTCTTGCATTGCTGATTTTTTTTATAATTTCGTCTGCCCTG
>JAGAQS010000024.1 GCA_017622635.1 Ruminococcus sp.
TATGGAATTTACCGAAGTTTCAATCACTGACGGGTTTATTTCTTTAAGGACGGGTAATATTTTGTGACGGATTTTGTTTCTTGTGTAGTCGTCTGAAAGGTTTGTGCTGTCAGTTACATAATTCTGCCCTTTTTCTTTCAGATATTCTTCAATCTCATCACGGCTGACCGTAAGAATCGGACGTATTATATTATCACGTACAGGCGGAATCCCCGTCAGTCCTTTTAATGCAGAACCTCTTGCAAGGTTGAGGACAACCGTTTCAAGATTGTCATTTGCGTTGTGTGCGGTTGCGATTTTTTCGCCGGCTGAATTTTCTTCAAACAGTGAATATCTGAGTTTTCTTGCACTTTCTTCAACGGAAAGTGTGTTTTTTTCCGCAAACTCCGTTACATTGCAGGAAACGGCGGTAAACGGTATATCAAGTCTTTCACAGAGTTCACGACAGAAATTTTCGTCACGGTCACTTTCCGCACCTCTTAAACAGTGGTTCACATGAAGTGCCTTTACAGTAAAATCAATTCTTTTTCTGAGTTCACAAAGCACAAGAAGAAGGCAGACACTGTCCGCACCGCCCGAAAGACCGCATATAACAGTATCGCCTTTATTTATCATATTATGTTTTTTTACAAAAGAAAATATTTTATTTATCATATTTTTAATTCTCCGCCGGTTTGCTGAAATCCGGATTTGAAAAACGGGTGTGCTGACCGTCCCATATAAGCTGAACCGTTCCCGTTTCGCCGTGACGGTTTTTTGCAATTATACATTCTGAAATGTTCTGCTGAGTGCTTTCCTTGTTATAGTATGCGTCACGGTAAAGAAAAAGTACAATGTCAGCGTCTTGTTCAATAGAACCCGATTCACGCAAATCCGACAACATAGGGAGTTTGTCGGTACGGCTCTCAACGGCTCTCGAAAGCTGTGACAGCAGGATTACAGGGACATTCAGTTCTTTCGCCATTATTTTCAGCTGTCTTGTTATTTCCGAAATTACGACAACTCTGTTGTCCGAACGTGAAGCCGAAGTCATAAGTTGCAGATAATCTATAATTACAAGACCGAGGTTTTTTATACGCCTGAGTTTTGCTTTTATCTGCTGAACCGTCATACTTGCGGTATCGTCAATATAAATCGGAAGTGAACTGAGATAGCCCGCACCTGTTACAAGTTTCACCCAGTCGTCACCCGTGATGCGTCCGTTTCTGAAACTGTTTGAATCAACAAGCGATTCGGTTGAAAGTACACGTGTTGCCAGCTGTTCTTTTGACATTTCGAGGTTGAATGTGACAACGTCCTTGTCAGTCCGTTTTGCGACGTTTACCGCAATGTTCATTGCAAATGAAGTTTTTCCCATTGCAGGACGTGCCGCAATTATAATCAGGTCTGACTTGTTGAGACCCGATATAATACTGTCAAGCAGGGTAAAGCCTGTTCTTGCACCGATATATTTTTCTTTGTCAGGACCTGAAATTTTACCGAGTCTGTCGTAAGCTTCGGTAATTGCATCAGACAGAGGGGTCAGACCTTTTACGTCACGCCCCTGACGTATATCGTATATCTGTTGTTCTGCCGAATCAAGTAGCAACTGTGAATCAGTTTCGCCTGAACGTATATTTTCCAGTATATTTTTAGCCACATAGCCGAGACTTCGTATCATATACTTGTCAGCAACTATTTTGCAGTAACTTGAAATATTTGCAGTAGACGGCAGTGTTTCGGCTATTTCAGCGAGATAACGCCGTCCCTCTGCAAGTGATTCAAATATACCGAGTTTTTCAGTTTCGTTAAGTACCGTAACTATATCGACGGGAACACCTGACGTGAACATTCTGAATATTATTGAATATATTTCCCTGTGCTGTTCACTGTAGAAGTATTCGGGCTTTACCATTTCAACCACTTCGGAAAGTACTGACGGGTCGGCAAGCACTGCTCCTATAACCGACTGTTCCGCTTCAATACTGTGTGGCAGTTCACGGGCGGAGAAAATTATATTATTTTCGTCCATACGGTGTCACCATATCAGCCTTCAATAACTTCAATGTCGATTTTTTCGGAAATACCGTTATAAAGTTTGATTACAGCATTGTAAGAACCGAAGTTCTTTATATCGGAACTGAGTGTGATTTTTTTCTTGTCAATTTTTACACCGAGCTGTTCATTAATTGCGTCGGAAACGTTACCGGCAGTGACAGAACCGAAAAGTTTTCCGTTAGAACCTGCCTTTGCCTTTATGTTTACTTTTTTGCCCTTGATTTTTTCGGAAGCTTCTTTTGCAGACTGAATTTCAAGGTCAATTTTGTGTTGTGCGGAGGACTGCTGTCCTGCGAGTTCAGCCATATTTTTTGCGTTTGCCTCAACTGCCAGACCTTTTGGAATGAGCATATTTCTTGCGTATCCGTCAGCAACGTTCTTTACTTCACCTTTTTTGCCTGAACCTTTAACGTCCTTTAAAAAAATAACTTTCATTTAAAAAACCGCCTTTCGTGTTTTAAAAAAATATAAATCCGGACATGAATTGAGATTATTTATGTTTTCTGTCCGGAATAATCAGTTTCGTCAATAGCCGATTTCAGCATTTTTTCAGCTTCTTCGACAGATATATTTTCAATTTGAGTGGCTGCCATTGTCTGATGACCACCACCGCCGAGTTTTTCCATTATTACCTGAACGTTTACCGCACCGAGAGAACGGGCGGAAATATTCACGGTATTGCCCGTTTTGTAGATTACAAATGACGCAAAAACGTCTGTTATACTAAGAAGTTCGTCCGCTGCCTGAGGAGCTGCAAGCCTTATGTCGTCCGATTCAAAGCCGGCACTTGCGATTGCACAGTTGCTGTAGACCTCTGCGGAAGCGACAATCTGTGACTTTCTGCGGTACAGGTCTATAGAGCCTGAGAAAAGAAGTTTTACTGATACAGTATCCGCACCGAGTTTTTTCAGAAAAGCCGCCGCCTCAAAAGTACGCACACCTGTTCTCATTACGAAGTTTTTCGTATCAAGCATTATGCCCGAAAGTAAAGCATCTGCGTGACATTTCGGAAGTCTTTCGTCAAGCGGAAAATTAAAGTACTGAATTACTTCGGTTACCATTTCCGAAGCGGACGACGCATAAGGTTCATGGTGGAATATAACCGCATTGTCGATAAAATTAGCGGTTTTTCTGTGGTGGTCAATCACTACAACCGATTTCGCCTTGCTGTAAAGTTCGGGGCTTTCAACACAGTCCCTGCTGTGAGTATCCACGATAATAAGCAGGTCATTATCGGTAATTGAGGCAATGGCAGTTTCGGGGGTTATGAAAAACTCACCTTCCGTATATTTTTCGGTTTCGTCTATGAGGTTTGAGGCAAGGTTTTTTGTACGGTTTACGGCAATATACGCTTCTTTTCCGAGAAGTTTCACCGCTCCTGCCATACCGCAGGACGCACCGACCGAATCGAAATCACCGAAACGGTGACCCATAAGAAATACCTTGTCCGAGTTCATGATAATATCCTGTAGGGCATTTGCAAGTATACGTGTTTTTGCACGTGATTTTTTCTCCATGCCCTTTGAAACACCGCCGAAAAACTGATAACCGCTTTCCGTTTTTATAACAGCCTGGTCTCCGCCTCTGCCAAGTGCCATATCAAGACACTGTTTGGCGATTTTCTCACTGTCGGCGAGTGACTCCGCACCCAGTCCGACACCTATTGAAAAAGTAAGCGGATATTTTCCGGCTATCTTGATATTCCTTGCAAGGTCGAGTATTTTGAATTTTTCCGAAATAATCTGGTCAAGATGACGCTTTTCAATTACCGCATAGAAAGTGTTTGAACCACTTTTCTTGACAAAACCGTTTGTACTGTTCATGAAGCTTTCGATAAGTTTTTCAACTTCAACTGATGCTTGTGATTTTTCACTTTCCTTTGCGTTCTGTAATATTTCGTCATAATTGTCAATTGTTATAACGACGACATTCGGGTGTGTTTTGTCGAGTTTTCTTTTAAGTGATATACATTCCGTTTCGTCGTTGAAACAAATAACGTGAAAGGATATACTGTCCTTTTCGTATCTTTCTGAACTTATACGGTATGTACTGCCGTTTACGGTACATAAACCGCTTCCGTCAGCATTAAGACTGTTGTAACTTACATTTGCGAGATTTTCAATGCCCATGCCGTAAAGATTACGTTCGGAACTTATTTTGTCGGAAAAAGCGGTATTATACCATATAATTCTTTTTTCACTGTCTATTACAGCAACAGGAGAGGGCAGAGAATTTATGTATTCAGCTGTCGAACTTTCAAGATGTTCATTCATTCTTGTGATGTGCCGTATCGTGTTTTTTGAGAAAAGAAACATTTCAGCGACAAGCATAAGTGCAGTTACGACAGCCGAAACAAAACAAATCATTCCCATAGCAGAGTCATAACTGCCGAGAAACAGTGAAGATACTGTTGTTTCCGTTATGAGCAGAATAAGCAGGATTAATGAAACTGCCGGAAATTTCTTTTTCAATTTTACAGCTCCTTTCGGGAACAAATCATGTTTCCATAATAATCGGGAGAATCATAGGACTGCGTTTTGTTTTCTGGTAGATGTAGTCTGAAAGTGAGTCACGCAGTTTACCTTTGAGAGTGTTCCATTCTCTCAGTTCGGCACTTGAACAGCTGTTCAGTGTATTTATAAGAACCTGTCTGGCACTGACAATCAGTTCTTCCGATTCCCTTACATATACAAATCCCCTTGATATGATGTCAGGACCTGCCACAATTTCATTTGAACTGCGTTCAATGCCGATTACTATTATAATAAGTCCGTCCTGTGCGAGATGTTTTCTGTCACGGAGGACAATAGAACCAACGTCGCCCACACCGAGACCGTCAACAAGAGTACGTCCCGCGGGAACTTGTGAAACAACACCCATTTTTACGCCGTCGGTTTCTATTACGTTTCCTATTTCGGCAATGAATATGTTTTCACGTGGTATGCCCATCTGTATGGCAAGGTCACTGTGTTTCTTGAGGTGTTTGTATTCACCGTGTACGGGAATGAAGAATTTCGGTTTTGTGAGGGAAATCATAAGTTTGAGTTCTTCCTGACAGGCATGACCCGAAACGTGTACTTCATACATATCTTCATAAATCACTTCAGCCCCCGATTTCATAAGTTCATTTACAACACGGGTCACATATTTTTCATTGCCCGGAATTGGTTTTGCAGAAATAATAATGAAGTCCATGGGTGTTATATTTACCTTTTTGTGGTCATTCATTGCCATGCGTGTCAGTGCCGACATGGGTTCGCCCTGACTTCCCGTAGTGATAAGGACAATTTTTTCACTTTCATAATGGTTCATCATTTCTATGTCAATTATAATGCCGTCGGGAACATTCAGGTATCCGAGTTCTATGGCGGTATTGATTACGTTGACCATGCTTCTGCCGAATACAGCCACTTTTCTTCCGTACTTTACGGCACTGTTTATAATCTGCTGAACTCTGTGTATATTTGACGAGAATGTAGCGATTATAATACGTTTTCCCTCGCCCTTGCGGAAAAGCTTGTCAAATGATTCACCGACGGTCTTTTCCGAATGGGTATATCCGGGGCGTTCGGCATTTGTGGATTCGGACATGAGTGCAAGAATCCCCTTGCTTCCGAGTTCGCCGAAACGTGCAAGGTCTATGATTTTTTCGTCAATGGGTGTGTAGTCAACTTTGAAGTCGCCCGTGTGTACAATAACGCCCGCAGGTGTATGAATTGCCATTCCCACAGCATCGGGGATAGAA
>JAGAQS010000205.1 GCA_017622635.1 Ruminococcus sp.
ATACCCTCCGATTACACAAGAGTATATGCAGGTGAAGAAACTGAATATACCCAGACAACCACAACTCTTCCCGACGATTTTCAGTGGGCATACACTGAACCCGAACCGCCATACTCAACTATACACAACCGTCTGTATACTGTCACAACAGCAGGGAAAAAAGGTGAAACAACTGCCGATTTTCCGATAAAAGACAAACGTGCAATAACAGTAAATGTGGTTGACTCCGAAACAGGAGAACCCGTTGAAGATGTACAGATAAGAATGGTTGAAACAGAAGCCCCCGACAGCAATATAATAAAACGTGATTTCGGCTTCTGGTCTACTAACGAAACAGGTACTTTCACACTTCCCGATATAGACTATTCACTTGAAGACTCAAGCTCAATGTTTCTGCTTACCGCCGTACTTGAACATATTCCAGAAGAATACACTTACCGTGGAAATGAAACAATGATAATAGACCATGTAGTTGACACGGGTGACTGGCACATAAAAAACACAGACTTTCAGCGTGATACAAATACCCTGACAATCTCACTTGACCGTGCATATGAAAAACATTTCAATGTATCATGCAGTATAATAGACACCACAACAGGTAAACAGGTTGAGGGTGCGGATATGGTTCTTTCAGGTCCGTTCGGATACCATGAATCATGGTACACTTCGGGAAATGAACCGCACTTTATAGAAGATGTGAAATGTTTACTGTACAAACACGAACCCGAAGCAGTATTTAATCTTGAAACCTACAGAATGCCCGAAGGATATGTACCCGACTATTCAAAAGAATCAAAAGAACAGGTAAAAATAACCCCCGACTTCTCAGGCGACGTAGAACTGGTTGTTTATGTTGTTCCAACAAATCAGGCTCAGCCTATAAAAACAACAGGTCCTGAACTGCCTTCAATTTACACAACAACTACCACCACAACAGAAGATACAAATACCACTCAGACAACAGCAAAAGAAGTTTCATCAGGTACACGTCCGCCGTGGTTCTTTACAACCGATACGACAACCGCAACAGGCGATACAGATACTCCCGTCCATACAACACGCCCGTCTGCCGATGCCAAAGGAAAATATACTGGTCAGTTTACAGCTATGTGTTTTGTAAAGGACATTATAACAGGCAAAACAGTCAGCGGGGCAGAATTACAGCTCTTTGACGAAAATGCAAATATAATCGAATCATGGACTTCATCTGACAAGTGCCTTCATCAGATTGACATCGAATACGCTATGGACAGTCCTGATTCATATAAAACATATCAGATTTCAATGCTCAACGTTCCCGAAGGCTATACAAACGGAGGAAATAATTACTATACAGAAGAAGAAGGATTCATTCCGTATTACCATAAAATAGAATATGGATTCAACGGAATTGCAACTTTTGCATTATATGTATGCCCCGAAGACTATGTTTTTCCCGAATCAGGAGTAAAACCCTGGCAGACAACAGGAAAAAACGAAAACTCCACAACAACAGCAAGCAGTGAACCTGATGTTACAATTACCACAACAACTATGGCACAGGGAAAAATTAACCTTAATTCATTACCCAAAAAGACACAGTATACAGTCGGTGAAAAACTTGATTTGACAGGTCTTGACGTAAGTCTGATTTATGAATTGGGAATAAACGGAAAAAACGGTGTTGACGTTATATTCAATCATGTAAACCCGTCTGACTGTCCCGACGCTTTCATTGTAAATACATACGAATTTGACAGCACAAAAGCAGGTACTTACAAAATAAAGATAAAATGTACAGATGATTACAAAGCAGATTACAAAGTTATGCAGAATCTTGTTGAATTTGAAGTAACCGTTTCTGAAAAAGAAACTTTCTCCGACAAAATGGGAGATTCAGACGGTGACGGTAATATAGGTATAAATGACGCTGTACTTATAATGCAGTCAATCGCAAACCCTGACAAATACCAAATGTCAGAACAGGGCAAACTCAATGCAGACGTTTACAATCGTGGCGACGGTGTAACAAATAATGATGCTCTTATCATTCAGCTTGTTGAATGCAGAACTATTTCTCAGACAGATTTGCCTGTTGCAAAACAGTAAAATATAAAAGGACGGTTTTAAACCGTCCTTTTCTTATATGTGAAAAAAGGAACTCTGGTAGTTCCTTATTTCGTTATATCATTATATTTGATGGAGTCTTGGATTTCAATTATTCGCCGTAACTGTCAAGCTGAGCAGATGTAATCGGGAACATATCATAAGTGATTGTCTTTG
>JAGAQS010000206.1 GCA_017622635.1 Ruminococcus sp.
ATTCAATAAGCCAATAAATATGATTCATAACAAGTCGCCCCATACTTTCAAAAGTTGTTGTTTTACAGTCTTACAGCGTGGACGGCTGACAATAAGTTTTTCACTATTATCAAGGGTAACTATTCCATTGGAAATATTTTTTATGTAATCTGCATTTACTACACAACATCTGTGAATCATGATAAAATTTTCTTTATTTATCATTTTCTGAACTTCTGAAATAGTTTTATTTATAATCATTTTTTTATTGTTTTGAAGATGAACAGCAATTTTTCTTTTTTCAGTTTCAAAATACATAATTTCAGAAATCATTACTTTCATTTCACCATTATCAGTATTAAGAATTATCTGTTTATCCTTTTTTGCTTCAATAACTTTTGCCGCTGAACGTATTGCTAAAGGCATTTCATTATTCAGATATATTTTCCTTATATATCTGAAAGGCTGAAACTCTATCGCTTTAAAAACAAATTCTTCATGATTTGACAGAAAAATAATTATCAGGTCTTTGTTTACTGACCTTAGTTTTTCGGCAAGCTCCAGCCCGGATACTTCCGGCATATCAATATCAAGTATCAGAATATCAGAAGGTTCATTCTTAATCAGAAGTTTCCGCTCCACGTCCGTAGCATTTGAATAACAGTAAAAATCAGCTTTCATATGCAGTTCCTGAACAGTTTGTTTTATCACATCTTTTGCACTCAAGGCATCTGATTCACTGTCATCACATATTACTATATCCATAATAATTTCTCCTTATGATTTAATTGAACTGCTTTTAATTATACCACTTTCTCAAAAAAATTCAAGTTTCTTAAAAAATCGTTCAGGTACACAAAGATATTTTGTACAGAGTGCAGAAAATACCACACACTCAACCCGAAAATACAGGAATACTCCGAAGAAGTATGTGCTATCTCCGTTCTATTTATTCAATAAAATACTTTTCTGTGACATTAGGGTGAAAATACAATGTGGTACTTGCAATTTTATTTCGAATGTGATAAAATATGTATGTCATTCATTTTTCAATGACCTCCTTTTGATTATTTTTTGCAGTTGGTAGCCGCAAATTTATTATAATCAAAAGGAGTTATTTTTTCAACCCCATAGTTATAAGCCTTTTTGAATACATTGGTCTAACCGGGGGATAAATACAAAAATTACGGCAACTTTAAAGTTGCCGTAATCTTTTTTTGTCCCTGTTGGAATAAAAAACCCGTTATTTTATTAAAACACCAATTGCATTATTGTGCAGATATGCTTTTGATATTTAATTTACGAAAAATACCAGTAATCAAAGTCAACATCTCCGCTGAACAGGAAACATAAATCCGTACTTCCACTAACAGAACTTGTGACAGGTACTTTTATTTCAGACATACCTGACGGAATTTCAGCATAAGCAACTGCTTCACCCTTTGCGTCGCCTTTGCATACTTTTATGACTGCCCCGTTTGAAGAAGAGGCTTTTATAGTAAGAGTTTTTGCACCCTTTGTGAAGTCAACACCGTTTACCGAAATCCAGCTGCCTTTTTTACCGTGAACAGCAGTATCACCCAGACCGTTTACAGAAATGTCATTTGACTGATTTGACATTGTTTCAGCCTGTACTTTTGAATACGGATTGATTTTTTTATGCTGTGAAATTCCCGTCATAGTACCTGTTACAGCGTTCATTTTTGTACCGTTCATAGTGATTTTATCAACCTGCGGACTTCTGTAATTACCATCAATTCCCATAGCCTTTTCAACGGGTCTTGAATGATAGAACAGATAAAGCTGATTATTCAATTCAACGATTGAATGATGATTGTTTCCGGTCATGCCTGAAAAGAAGTTACCCTGATTTTTGAAAAGTTCACCACCGTATGTGTAAGGTCCAAGCGGATTGTCGGCAACCATATACTGTATACCTGCACTTGAAAGACCGTAACTGTTACCGCCTGTGTTCCAGTTTGAACAGTATGTATAATAATACTTGTTTCCGATTTTATTTATTCCCGAATCTTCAAAAACATACGGAGCGTCTATTGTTGACGGAGTACCGACAATACTTGTCATATCGTCACCAAGCTTTACAACTCTTGTCGTGGAGGGCATTGCTTGTTTACCTTCGGGAACGCCACCGCCGAAACATAAATAACCTGTTCCGTCATCATCAACAAATACAGCAGGGTCAAAAAGCCATGGAATATTATTACAGTTTGGTACATCTCTTGTTACAAGAGCATGACCGAGAGGGTCACTCCACGGACCTGTTGGGCTGTCGGCAGTAAGTACACATACACCGTTTCCGCCGTTGCAGAAATAAAGGAAGAATTTTTCTTTTCCGTTTATGGTCTTATGAGCGGCACAGGGAGCCCACGAAAGACTTGCCCATTTTGCCACACCGTCCGAACCTGCAACGTTTATTGCACCATGGTCAGTCCAGTTTACCATATCATCAGACGAAATGCAATTGATTTTATTTACCTGTCCGTAAGTATTTTCTGTAACGTTGCCGCTTGCGTCATATTCAACAACATCATTTGTCATATATACATACACTCTGCCGTTGTACTCCATAACTCCGGGGTCTGCCCCGAATCTCTGTGTATATAAAGGATTGTTCTCACCTGATTTTTTATAACTGCCCGTCGGACTTACCGAAGAAAAGAGCTTTTCCATAGCGGCTGTATCAGTTGTTTTTTCAGCAACGGGAAATTCTTTTATCTGTCCGAGAACAAATTTCTGAATCAGAACAGCATCACTTACATTATATTCACCGCTCTGGTCAACATCTGCGGAAAGTTTTTCTGAAGAACTGTCAAAACCGTTTACGAGTCCTTTTCTTGCAAGAACGATGTCAAAAGAATCAATAACACCGTCTGAATTTATGTCACCGAGATTTATTTCTTTTGATTCTCCTGCTCCTATAATTGAAGTTCCTGCAACCGCACCTATAACTTCGTCGATATAGAAATTGTTTGTACTTTCAGCAGTTTCAACATAAATCTGCATATTTGAAGCACCGTCGGGAATTTTGTAATTCTTGTTTGCAAGCTGTACCCATTCACCTTTTATTGCCGTTGCCTCTGCGATTGTATCATACTGTGTATCACCGTTTGTATCTGTATACTGTAATTTAAGATAGAATTTATCTGTTGAACCGCCGTCAAAGTACATTACGTTTGCACTGAAACTGTATTCATTTCCTGCCGAAAAAGCTCTCGGACTGAGTGATTTTGAAGCACCGTTCCAAGCGTCAGTTCTGTCCTTTACAAGAAGTGATTCACTGCCTACATACGCAGTCCTTCCGCTTGTGAGAACTTCTCCCGAACCTCTTATATTCCAGTCGCAAGTACTGCCCTCGAAACCGTCAGCAAAATACCACCCGTATTCATTAGGTTCAACGGGTTCGTCGGGATTGGTAGTCTGCTGTCCGCCGTCAAGTGTTACAACAAACGTTGAAACACTGTTAGCAGGAAGTTGTGCATAGAAATTATCGCCGTTGAAGTCTATATTAAGAGTAGGTGCAATGTTTTCATTTGCAGACGTTCTGTATCTGTCAACGTCAGAAATATTTCCGTTGTCTATCTTGAAATTCTGTGTATATTCTGTTTCACCCTTGTTTACCGCAACAATTGTCACCTGATTGTCGTCACCCTTATATGCAGATACAAGGACGTTATCCTCAGGCTGTTCAGTAGCATCAACACGCACATCACCAGGACGCACGTATTTTGAATACTGTGCCATACAATAACCACGTTTACTTATTTTGCCGTCCTCAGTCATAAGACCGTAATTTCTGCGGATATACCACCATGTGTACGCACTCATATTTCCTACAACCATTGCATTGTGTATATTTTCC
>JAGAQS010000207.1 GCA_017622635.1 Ruminococcus sp.
CCAATGGCAGGCATGGAAGCTTCAATGATGGGTCTTGATGTAATGACAAAACTTCTTGCATCGGAGGACGGTACTCAGGTTAACGACATTATAAAGAATCAGTATGACGTTGTAAGCGGAAGATGGTGCGAAAATTATGATGAAGCCGTTGTTGTACTTACAAAAAACAATGAACTCCCCGATATTATAGCGTATGCAATGGGTCTGAAAGATACCGACGACTTTTCCGATATTCTCAAGTCGGCAATGAACGGAGAAAATATTAAAGATTACGGTCAGACCGAATGGGACTTTGACGAAATCTTAGACAAAAAGTTCAAAGTAATTCTGCCGTGTGAGTACTATCAGAAGAATGAAAACGGCAACGGCTATACTGACCTTACAAAGACTGACACAGGTCTTGACTTCCTTTACAGCTCGGAAGATATAGGTACTGAAGTTAAAATAGTAGGTTTCATACGTCCTAATGAAGATGCCGAAATGGGTATGATATCGGGCTATATAGGTTATACTCCCATGCTTACACAGCACGTTATAGAACAGGCTGAAAACAGTGATATCGTAAAGGAACAGACTGACAGTCCCGAAACCGATATTATCAGCGGTTCGGCATTTATGACTGACGACTACAAAGAACCCGACGAAAAAGAAAAAGTTTCCGTTGCAAAGGATTATATTGAAAATGCAGATGATAAGCAGAAAGCGGAAGTTTACCGTTTTGTTGCGTCAACTCCCGACGAATCAGAAATGACAAAGGCAGTACAGGAAACCGTTTCAAAGATGTCCGACAGTGACAAACAGTCCGCAGTTGCCGAATTTTACGCCACACAGATGGGCGTTGAAAGTTCACAGGTTGCAGACTATATCAGGACAATGAGTGAAGATGATTTCAATGAAGCACTGTTCGGTGTTGTAAGTATGCAGTACATGGAGCAGGCACAGGCAGAAACCGAAAAGAAACTTGCCGAATATTCCGACAAGGAACTTGCAAAGGAACTTGACAAGGTAAAAATTTCAGATGATGCATATATTCAGATTTATGAAAATTTCACTCCCGTTGAACTGTCGGAGTCCACGTATGAGGAAAACCTTAAACTTCTCGGCAAAACCGATATTTCTGACCCGTCGTCAGTAAGTATATATGTAAAGACTTTTGAGGACAAGGACGATATAGCAGACGCTATTAAGGAGTACAATAATTCCGTAAGTGAAGATGATGTTATTCATTATACGGACTATGTGGCACTTCTCATGTCGTCCATTACGGGAATTATAAGCGGTATATCATATCTGCTTATTGCGTTCGTCGGAATTTCACTTGTCGTTTCTTCAATAATGATTGGAATTATCACGTATATTTCAGTACTTGAACGTACAAGGGAAATCGGTATCCTGCGTGCTATAGGTGCATCAAAGCACGATGTTTCAACCGTGTTCAATGCCGAAACCCTCATAGTCGGACTTACCGCAGGACTTCTCGGAATAGGAGTCTCCGCACTTCTCACGATTCCCATAAACTTCATAATTCATTCGGTAACAACTCTTGATACCCTCAACGCTTATGTACCGCCCGTTGCGGCAGTAATACTTGTTGCGATAAGTATGATACTTACATTGATTGCCGGACTTATTCCGTCAAGATTAGCATCAAAGAAAGACCCCGTTGAAGCACTCAGAACCGAATAACAATCACAAAAAAACGGACGTTTTATTATACGTCCGTTTTATTTTTATCCTGTAATTTCTTCGGAAAAAGCTTCTATACTTACGGCGAGATTTTTAATATATTCTCCA
>JAGAQS010000208.1 GCA_017622635.1 Ruminococcus sp.
GGTCCGGGAGTTGCGGACATTTCATATACTTCAATATACATATTTTATACTCCTAAATACGCATTGGTGTGTATGATTTTTGCGGAAAAACCGTCGGGAGCTTCCAAACGAAAACGGTTGGTTCCCTGATGCATCATCAGCCACGTTGAACCATAGACAAGCCAGTTTATAACGTTGTCGCTGTAACCTCCGCCACGGTTCAGGGAAATGGTTTTGTTGCCCGTACCCGTAGTGATTGTGATTACGTCATTTGGCTGAATATCGCCTTTTATCTGCAAATATTCACCCGTACCGACGTTGTAAATTGTGACAGTCTGTGCCACACAACTTGCCGTTATTTCAATAGTAAAGCCTATTTTGTCACCGTCATTTTCGACGGTCATGATACTGCTTTCGCCGTACACACCAAGTGGGAAAGGCTCGTCACTCTCCGGAAACGGAAAGTGAAAAGCCCCCATAATTCGCCCGTAATACGCTATTGTCTGTTTACAGTCGTACCAGTAGATGTCTGGACAAATAATGGAAATCTGACCGCTTGTGAACGTCTCAAAATTATTGACCTCGCACGTCTCAACATATCCATAAGTGTACACATCAACGTTTGCCGTTTTATAGAAAACCTTGATATATCGGGACGGTTCGACCACTTTGTAAAGCCAGTGACGGCGTTTTTCAATATCAACTCCACGCATTTCAAACTGGATTACAATGTTGCGTTTTTCGATAAAGGCGTTGTTGAGGTAACTTCCATCCGTACCTGCATACGTTGATGTGCTGACAGTTCCGGCAGGCGGACCAAGCCCCTCTATTTTTTTCACCATATAGTCGTTGGCGGTGCCTGTAAAACCTACTCTCGGACCTCTTCCACTTTCTAAAACTAATTCAAATTTCAAAAAGTCACACCCCCAGTGCATTTCTTGTCTGTCGGTAAATTTCAAGTCTTGACAGCGATTTCGGACTGTTATTTGTCTGATTTACCGTACGGCTGTTGTCAGTGGAATAGTAGTTGTTGACCGTTCCTGAACCGTCCGTAAACGCCCCTGAAATGCCGTTTAAACCGAAGTTAAAACCACGGTCAAGCGTTAACTGCATTGCCGTCGCAACTCCTGAAACCGCCTTTTCAACGGCTTTCTGCGAACTTTCAATACCTTTTGCAAGTCCCTGCATAAAGTCAGGCATCCAGCTTTCAAAGTCCGTCAATGGTCCTTTCTCGGGGACGGAAAAATGAAGATATTCCCATATCATATTCGCAACGTCGGACACGATATTTCCGAGACTGCCCATCTGATAGTTAATACCGTTGATGAGGTTCTGCATAAGGTCGTAACCCCAGTCCCACGCCTGAGTTACAAGGTTTCTGATACAGTTTGCGGCAGAGTTCAGACCGTCCGCAATTGTGTTACGGATTCTCAATATTCTGTTGCCGACACCATTATTAACATTGTCCCACACTTTCAACACATTGTTCTGAATGGTGTTCATTGAAGTCCTTACATGATTTGTCATGGTGTTCCAGCTACTTGAAACGTTTACTTTTATACCGTTCAGGACAGTTTTTACACCATCTGAAATTATTGATAAATGACCGTTTGTAGAAGTTTTCAGCTTTTCAAGAACGTTTGAAATTTCCGTGAAAATATTCTGTGCGAACGTTTTCACATTTACCACAATATTTGACATTGCGGTTTTGAAAGTATCGGTTAATGCCGTTGTTACGTTGTTTCCGAACATACTGAGTGCATCATTTACCATACTTGCATTTGCCGAAATTCCGTCAGCGAGGCCCTGCATAAAGTCTGGCATCCATGATTCAAAGTCCGTCAGAGGTCCTTCATCGGGGACGGAGAAGTGCAGGAAACTACGGATTTTATCCGCAACACCCTTGACAGCGTCTGCCACGTCTTCAATTTTGGACTTGATACCGCTGACAATTCCGCTGATTATGTCTTTTCCCCATGAACCCGCCTCAGATGCAAGATTCTTGACGAAGTTCACAGCGTTGTTAAAGCCGTTGACAATAGAGTCCTTGATAGCTGTGATTTTTTCGGAAACCGCTGATTTTACGCTGTCCCATATACTTGAGACAGTATTTTTGATATTTGTCATGACATTGGAAACAGTCGTTTTTATGCTGTTCCAGATGTTTGAAACAACTGTTTTTATTCCGTTCAGGATATTTGAAATGGTTGTTTTTATGCTTTCCCATACGGTCGAAACTATGCCGGAAATCGTTTCAAAAACAGATACAAAAAAGTCTTTTATAGCTGTCCAGACGGTTGTGACAGTGTTATAAATTGATGTCCAGATATTTACAAAAAAGTCCCTGATACCTTCCAAAATTGGAGTAAGGAATTCGGTTATAGCGTTCCAGATAGTCTGAATTTTATCTGAAATCCAGTCCATAGCCCCACCGACAGCATTTTTTATCGTCTCCCAGATGCTTACGAAAAAGTCCCGAATACCCTCTAAAATCGGTGTAATGAATTCGGTTATGGCGTTCCAGATAGCATGAATCTTTTCAGAAATCCAGTCCATAGCTCTGCCGATGAGGATTTTCATAGCCTCGAAAATAGTTTCAAAAAGATAGGCAAAAGCGTCAAGAAGTGGTTTTATTGTGGTATATATTGCGTTCCAGACCGCTGAAATTTTATTATAGACAGCAGTGAAAACTGTTGTGATAAAGTCCCGTACAGCTGTGAAAATGGTTGTGACAACGTTTTTTATGCCGTTGACAGCACTGCTTACAGCACCTGAAATCGCGTTCCAGATACCAACAAAGAAATTTTTTATTGCCGTCCATATTGTCGTGAACGTGTCGCAGATGATGTCCATACCTGTCTGAAAGTTGTCCTGAAAACTGTTCCATGCATTGACGAAAAAGGTCTTTATACTGTTCCAGACATTTGCAAAAAAATCTTTTATAGAGTTCCAGCCGGCTATGAAAGCATCAAAAAATCCATATAACGTAATCTGAATCTGTTCCCACAAACCAATCCAGAAATTTCGGAATCCTTCACTGGTATTCCAAAAATAAACAAATGCCGCTACCAGTGCGGTAATTGCTGTAATTACGAGAAATACAGGATTGGTAAGAAATGTGAGATTCATTGCTGTCATTGCCGCTTTTACCATCTTGATGGCATTTACAACTTTAGGAATTATTGTCAGAATTGTTCCGATTGTGCTTATGAGTTTTCCGATGACAATTAAAGCAGGAGCAAGTGTCGCCGCTATCAATGCCACTTTTGTTATGGTTTCTTTTGCGTGAGGACTGAGGGCGTTGAATTTGTCTGCAAGTTCCTGAATTTTCGTAACTATTGAGCGGATTGCCGGCATAAGAATTTCAGCAAAAGAAATCGCCAGTTCCTGCAATTGTGACATTAAAATTGTAAGCTGCCCCTCAAGGTTGTCCTGCATGGTTTCCGCCATACTTTGTGCCGTACCGTCGCAGTTATTGATTTCTTCGGTGAGTTTTTTATAATCTTCATCACTTGCATTGATAATAGCAAGCATACCGGAAAGGTTTCTTTTTCCAAAA
>JAGAQS010000209.1 GCA_017622635.1 Ruminococcus sp.
AAAACAGCATTACTGAACTTATAAGGACTTGCTGTGGACGCAATAACAGTCTTTGTCGTATCACCTGTAAGTTTTTTATAGTCCTCATACACCTTGACCGCAACAGCCGTATGAGTATCGCAGGTGTATGAATATTTTTCATATATTTCGTGAATGGTATTCTTTGTCTGAACGTCGTCACAGAAGCCCGCAAAAAATTCTTCACTGATTTTTGCCTTTATTTCGTCACTTACTTCATATCTGCCCTCTGCTGAAAGTTTGCCGAACCATTCCTTTATAACAGAATCGTTTCTGTCAGTAAGTAAATACAGAAGTCTTTCGAGGTTACTTGAAATGAGAATGTCCATTGACGGCGAAACAGTGGCATAGAACTTTCTGTTTCTGTCGTAAACACCTGTATTTATGAAATCCGTAAGAACGTTGTTTATATTTGATGCACAGATAAGCTTGTTTACAGGCACACCCATGTGCTTAGCATAGTAAGCGGCAAGAATGTTACCGAAGTTACCCGTAGGAACGACAATATTAATCTTGTCACCGAGTTCAATTTCGCCGTCCTTTACGAGTTCGGCGTAAGAAGAAACATAGTAGACAATCTGCGGAACAAGTCTGCCCCAGTTGATAGAATTTGCACTGGAGAACATCATTCCCTTTTCGTCAAGCTGTTTTTTTACGTCCTCATCTGTAAAAATAGCCTTTACACCGTTCTGACAGTCGTCAAAATTGCCCTTTAAAGCACATACACCGACATTTGAACCCTCCTGAGTTTTCATCTGTCTTTTCTGCATAGGACTAACGCCGTCCTCAGGATAGAATACCATTATAGAAGTACCCTCAACGTCCTTGAATCCCTCAAGTGCTGCTTTTCCGGTATCACCCGAAGTTGCGACAAGAATCACGATTTTTTTGTCAAGATTGATTTTTTTTGCGGAAGTGGTAAGGAAATACGGCAGAATCTGTAAAGCCATATCCTTGAACGCACACGTAGGACCGTGCCAGAGTTCAAGCATATAAGTACCGTCAAAAAGATGTGCGATTTCCGCAATACTTTCAGTTTCAAAATTCTTTGTACTGTAGGCATTGTCCGTACAGTAATGGATTTCCGCATCTGTAAAGTCTGTCAGATACTTTGAAAAGACAAATGCGGCTCTGTCAGCGTAACTCATATCGCCGACGGCTTTTATTTCATCAAGCGAAAGTGTCGGAATACTTTCAGGAACGAAAAGACCTCCGTCCGCAGAAATTCCCTGAGTAATAGCCTCAGCACTGCTTACTTTTACAGTACTGTTTCTTGTGCTGTTATAAAACATATTATCACCCTTCAGAAAATGAAATTGTAGCCTGTTGTATCATAGGCATTAAAAATATAATCAATGCTGTTCACCTTTCCGTTGTCAATAATGACCTGTGCAACGTCAAATCTCGGTTGCAGTGTACTTGGATTCTTACAGCAATAATCAGCAGCAGTCCTGATTATAAGACCTTTTTTGCGTCTGTTCACTGCCTCAAAACCTGTCACAAGGCTGTCGGGCTTTCTTGACTT
>JAGAQS010000210.1 GCA_017622635.1 Ruminococcus sp.
AAAGCATGGATAAACGGGCATTATTTTGTGAACGACGAGCCGTATTTAATGGATTTTGCAGGCTGGCAAGACCCGACTTTTCCACGATATATTGCCATTATAATAGCCTGTGACACGTCCGACCTTGTTCGTAATGTATGGCTTGATGTTGCACTCGGACAGCCTGCCGAAAACCCGACTTTGCCCGATATTCCGACAAGTGAAACACGTACAAATTTATTTCTTTATGCCGTCCGACTGAATCCGGGTGCTCCTTGCATAACCGAAAATGACTGGTTTGACTACCGTGCCGATGAGAATGTATGCGGTTATTGTAAATGTATTTTAGGAAAGTGCAAAGTCTCGGAAATGCAGTCACAGCTTGCACGGGTTTTAAACGAAGCGGAAGAATTGGCGAAAAAAGTTGAAATTCTTCAGACAAAGGTTGACGACCTTGACAGTAACGTTGTTGAAACTGGAAAAATAGGCGAAAACATCAATTATATATTGTATTCCAATGACAGACTTCTCTTACATGGAACAGGTGCGACTTATGATTATGAAATCGGAGAATCACCGTTTTTTGAAAACGAAAATATAAAAAAACTTGTGGTCAGTGAGGGTATCACAGCAATCGGAAAAAGTGTATTTGAACGATGTGCAAATATGGCAACTGCAAGTTTTCCGAGTACATTGACAAGTATCGGCGAAAGAGCATTTTTCATGTACAGTAACGGCGGTCTGACTTCTCTGACAATTCCTGAATCTGTCACGACCCTTGGAGAAAAAGCATTTGCCAATCAAAAAATCGAATCAGTTGTACTGCCCGAAACGCTTACCACACTCGGCACATATATTTTTATGGATTGTATAAAGCTAAAAAATGTCCGTGTGGAATGTGCCGAAGTTCCGCAATTTTGCTTTACACATAGCGGACTGACAAGCCTTACTTTAAGTCATAATGTAAAGACAATCGGTTCAAATGCGTTCAATTATACACCACTTCAGGAATTGACATATGAGGGCAGTCTGGCGGACTGGTCAGCGGTCACCAAACTGAATAACTGGGACAACAACATCGGAACGGACAATCCGCACAAACTTAACAAAATCATCTGTTCTGACGGATTTATGATATATGACAGTGAAAACAGTGAATGGGAAGTTGGTGAATAATAATGTGGAAATTACTTGTAAAACAGCAGAAAATTGAAATCCTTGAACGTGAGGTTATCGCAGATAAACAGATTTCTTTTGTGAATCTGAAATTTATCTTTGATGGTGACTGGAAGAAATTCCACAAAGTCGTGCAGTTTACACAGTGCGACGAAACGTATAACCGTGTGCTTGGTACGGACGGAACGTCCTGTCTTTTGCCGTCAGAACTCCATGCAGGTGCGGTCAGAATGTCGGTTTTCGGCTATGATGCGGAAAATACAAACGGTCTGCGTGCCACAACAGTTCCGGTAACTCTGAACGTCAGACTGTCGGGCTTTGTCGGTGACGGCGTTGAAGAAGTTCCGCCGACTCCTGACCTGTACGCACAACTTTTGCAGAAAATAGACGAAAAAGCCGAGTCAATACAG
>JAGAQS010000211.1 GCA_017622635.1 Ruminococcus sp.
ATTCCTATATATATGAGGAATGTTTCAAGAATCGGCAGATATTTTTTTCCTTTCGGACCGAGTATCTCCAGAAAGAAATTATTCATCCAGTTTATACCGATTTCAAGCAGACACTGTGCGCCTGTCGGTACGGTTTTTAATTTTCTAACCAGTAAAATTGAGGCGAGAACCAGAACAGCCATTATGACCCATGTTATCACACACGATTCTGGAACGGGTATTCCGCCGAAAACCGGAATCGTAAAGGCAACACGGCATTCGAGTTCCTCCATAAGTTTTTCTGCAATATCCATTTATCACACCTTCTTTCCTGTAAAAAATAAAGAAAAACGGAGACAGCACATGGCATAAATCTCCGTTGATTTTGTCAGAATAATTACTGCAAAGTATATCTTGAACAATAACCGACAGCCATATTTTTACTGCCCCTAATATAATATAACAAAATTTTCACAAAGTCAATAGTCAAACGGAAAATTTCACATTTCAGACAAAAATTTTATTCGGAACTTTTATCGGCTGTACTGTTTTCCGCAATTGCAATTGCCTTGTTAAGTCTGTCAACAGCACTTGTATTAAGTTTTGAGGCAAGTCTCACACGGTCAAGCTCTGCTTTAAGTGCCTTGAGTTCGGCAGAAACGGCTTTCATGGCGTTTGAATGTTCGGCATTGATTTTGTTTACCGCTTCAATGTGCTTGTCCGCAAGTCTGTGCAGAGTATCGGTCATCTGTACCTGCTGGTCCTCAAGAAAACACACTCTTTTTATAAGGTCATTGACATTGGCGGCAAGCATTGTGTTTGCGTTGTTTTGTTTTTCGCCGAAATCCGTAAGTCTTGATGCAGCCTGAAAGGCGGAAATTTTTTCTTCACCTTCAAAAGTTTTCATCTTTGCGTTTGTAAGCTTCATATCTGACATTTTTTCTGTTTTATCCTCTCTTTTAAATTTTTTTACGCCAGCAGTCAAGCGTGTCCGAAACGGTCTTTTCAACGGGTATTTCTGCTTTCCAGCCTGTATCCCTTAAAATTTCCGATACATCGGGTTCTATAATAGGTATATCCGACGCACGCAGGCGGTTCGGGTCAATACTGTGTACAATCGGCACTTCCGAAAGTTCTATAGCCATATTCAGTATATATTCTATACTTACCGCCTGACCACGTCCGACGTTGTAGGTTTTTCCTGAAATTCCCTTTTCACCAAGAAGCCTGTACGCCCTTACAATGTCACGCACGTCGGTAAAGTCTCTTTTTGCGGAGAGATTACCCGTCAGAATTTCGGGAGGTCTGAGACCTTTTTCAATTTCCGCAATCTGTTTGCAGAAGTCCGATATAACAAAAGTTTCCGCCTGACCTGCTCCCGAATGATTGAAAGCCCTGACAATTATAATATCTTTATTGTAGGTACTGTGGTATATTCTTCCAATCATTCCCGCACATACTTTTGAAACGGCGTATATATTGGCAGGGTTTAAATTTTCCGTTTCCTTTATCGGACAGGCGTTTTCACGTATAAAACCGTATTCCTCTCCCGAACCCACGAGAATAAGCCGTGTATTATCGGGGAGTGACTCCATGACGTTTATTGAACCGATTATATTTATTTCCGCTGTAAGCTGTGGTTTTTTCCATGACAACGCAACGGAACTCTGTGCGGCAAGGTGATATATTATATCGGGTTTTACTTTGTTTATAAGTTCTGATATATCGTCTTTCCGCATTATGTCAAGTACATGACTGAAACAGTTTTCGTTTATATTTTCAGACGGAAGATGTGTTGCGTGGACTTCATAACCGTAATTACTGAGTTCCCTTATAAGATAACCGCCGACAAATCCGCCTGCACCTATAATCAGTGCCTTCATAAATTCACCTCACCCGACAATATTCTGTAAAGTTTTTTAATAATTATTTTTTCGTTAAATTCCGTCATAACTCTTTCGTGTGCGGATTTTCCGAGTTGTTTACGGATATTTTCATTTCTGCACAGTAATTCAATTGCCTCCGCAAGCTGTCTGTGGTTTTCCGGCTGAACCGTAAGACCTGTTTTTCCGTGAATACTCACATAAGGCACACCCGACGGCAGACGTGTGTTTATTACGGGTTTTCCGTAAATCATGGCTTCAAGCTGTACTATTCCGAAAGCCTCGCTTCTTTCCACCGACGGCAGTACAAATATATCACAGTCCGCATAAGCCTGTTTAAGCTGTTCTTCGGGAAGAAAATCTAAAAAATGTACTCTGTCAGAAATATTGTATCTGCATACTTTTTCTTTCAGTTCATTTTCAAGAACACCCGTTCCCGCTATAAATAACTCACAGTTATAACTGACCCTGCGGATTGCTTTTATAAGTACGTCAACGCCCTTATAGTAGACAAGCCGTCCCGTGAAAAATATCTTTACACAGTCGGGATTTGTTGCTTTTTTCGTGAGAAACGGCGTTTTACTGATATTCAGATATTCTTCGGGATTGAGACCGTAGGGGAGTATTCTGCATTTACGGCGGTATTCTGACAGAAATTCAGAACCGTCTATATGCCCCTCGGTTGCCGTAAGAATACAGTCGGCACGGTCAAGCAGGTATTTAAGCAAGGGACGGTAGAGCGTCAGAAGCTTTTTCTGTTTTACTATGTCGCTGTGCCACGATACTATAACTTTTCCCCTGTACCCCGAAAGAAGCAGTGCCAAATCGGCAAGCGGAAACGGTACGTGTATGTGAACTATGTCGGCATTTCCGGACATCTTACGGAAAAGTCCGAGAAATGACAGAGACAGCGGACATGAAAAATATGTCCCGATACTTCCCGCACGGGTAAGCTTTACGCCGTTTATATTTTCGGAGTATGTTTTTCCCCGACCGTCACGGCATACAAGTGTCCGTACTTCAATATTCTTATATTTTCCGAGTTCTTCGGAATATTGCTTGACAAGTGTCTCAATACCGCCCGTGTGCGGAAAATAAGCCTTGTTTACTTCAAGTATACGGATTTTTCTATTCATCGGCAAGCTCCCTGTAGACCTCATAAAGCTTTTCTGCGGAATTTTCCCACGTAAAAAGTTTAGCACGTTCAAGACCACGACGGCTTAAATCCTTACGCAAATCAGGGTTTTTGTAGAGCCTGTACATACCTTTTGCAATACTTTTTACTGAATATGCGTCACATATAACGGCACAGTCTCCCGTTACTTCGGGCAGTGAAGCTTCCCCCGACGTTAAGACAGGTACACCGCAAGCCATAGCCTCAAGCGGAGGCATTCCGAAACCCTCATAAAGTGACGGAAAAACAAACGCCGTTGCACCGCAAATCAGTGGTGTCATATCTTCGGACGGTACGTACTTTGTGAAAATCACCTGTTTTTCAAGTCTTAGTTTTTTCACAAGTGCAAAAATATCGTCGTAAAGCCAGCCTTTTGCACCTGCAAGAACAAGTACAGGCGGATTCTTTACGTGCCGTGTGAAAACATTATACGCCCTTATCAGACGGACTAAATTCTTGCGTGGTTCGATTGTTCCGACGTACAGAAAATAGTCCCCCTCTATTTCAAGGGATTTCTTCACTTTTTCAATTGTTTCGGGATTTTCACACGGTCTGAACCTCTCACAGTCCACACCGCACGGCACTACACGTATTTTTCCGTTATATTCGGGAAAATATTTAATAATCTCCCTTTTTGAGAATTCCGAGTCCGTCACTATAATGTCAGCACGTTTCATGGACTTTTTCAGACCCGTTTCAAGCATGAACCGTGTGCGACCCCTTACGGTTTCGGGAAAAGCCTTGTACACCATGTCGTGAACGGTAACGACTTTTTTTCCGTGTACAAATGGTGGTACTATATAGTTGAAAAAATGAGTTATGTCGGAGTGTTTTCCGAAAAAGAAAGAGTACGGCACAGGCAGAAAAGCCGAGACGGCTCTGTAAAGATATCCCGAAAAGTCCGAATAATTGAGAGTTATGTTGTCTTTTGCAAAACTCCGTGCTTTTTCTGTACGTTCGTTTTTTCCGCTTGTAAAGAAACTGTATTCATATTTGTTTTCGGGGAAAAGCCTTGCAACCGTCTGTGTCTGTCCGACTTCGCACCAGCCTATGCCCGTAATTTTTTCGGATATTAACGGTGTTGCGTCAAATGTTATATTCAAATCAAATCCCCTCCCGTGAGACTGGTTATCAGATAAAAAAGCCATGCACCCGACAATAAGGCAAAAAATATATTTTCGTGTGTTTTTTGGCGACATTGTTCATATATCTCCCGGCTTTTATCATCATCTGCGAAAAATCCCGTTTTTTTCAGATAATTGAACTGTCTTGAAAATGTTATTGTGTTTTTAACATTTTTAATAAAAAGAATCACAAATGAACCGATAAAAGATATTGCAAAAGGCATTTCACTGCCGTCAAAAATCAGTCCATAAAGGAGCGTTGCAACAACAATAAATATAACAAGCAGAGTTTTCCATGTATTTTTCAGGAATTTCTTTATTCCTTCTAATTTATGGGCAATATATAACAGTCTGCAAATAGTTAAAATTATTGCTGCATATATTATAATGTTATATAGTATTGTCATTTTCCCGATTTGATTAAATCCATATCGTTTTTAACCATTCTTTCAACAAGCTGTGAGAATGATATTTCACGTTTCCAGCCGAGATTTTTTTCAGCCTTTGCAGGATTTCCGAGTAAAATATCGACTTCTGCGGGACGGAAGAATTTCTTGTTTACCTTTACGACAGTCTTTCCGTTTGCCTTGTTTATGCCGGTTTCGTCAATTCCCTGACCATGCCATTCGATTTCGATTCCTGCGTGACGGAAAGCGGTTTCCGCAAATTCACGGACGGTACGTGTTTCGTTTGTGGCAATAACATAGTCGTCGGGTTTGTCCTGCTGTAACATGAGCCACATAGCCTTTACATAGTCTTTTGAGTGTCCCCAGTCACGTTTTGAATCGAGATTTCCGAGTTCAACGCAGTTTTTAAGTCCGAGACTTATCTCAACGGCTGACTTTGTGATTTTTCTTGTTACAAATTCTATGCCACGTCTTTCGCTTTCGTGATTGAACAAAATACCCGAACAGGCGAAAAGTCCGTAACTTTCACGATAATTCTTTGTAATCCAGTGACCGTAAAGTTTTGCAACACCGTAAGGACTGCGTGGATAGAAAGGTGTTTTTTCGGTCTGCGGGATTTCCTGAACAAGTCCGAACATTTCGGAAGTAGAAGCCTGATAGAATCTTGCTTCGGGTTTGACTATGCGGATAGCTTCAAGCATATTTGTAACACCGAGAGCGTCAATTTCGGCTGTACTTAATGGAGTGTCCCAGCTTGTCGCAACAAATGACTGTGCGGCGAGGTTGTAAACTTCGTCAGCCTGTGAAATCTTCATTGCGGATATTAATGAAACGGGGTCGGTCATGTCGGCATATATTAAATTTACCTTGTCTGTGAGGTGTTCGATATTGCCGTAGTCAACGGTTGCCTTTCTTCTCCATATACCGTAAACGTTGTAACCTTTTTCAAGCAGGAGTTCGGCAAGATAAGAACCGTCCTGACCTGTTATACCTGTGATGAGTGCATTTTTCATAAATAAATCTCCTTTTATTCAAATAAGTTCTGTGCGGTTGTTTTCTTTGAGATGTGCTGTAATTTTCTTTACGTCCTGCGTGCTGTTCTTTGAACATACAAGTACAGCATCGTCAGTGTCAACAATAATTATATCCTCAACGCCTACAACGGCAACAAGACGTTTTCCTCCGCATATCGTGGTACGTTTACAGTTTTCGGCTATAACGTCGCCCTCAATATAATTTCGGTTGTCATCGGTGTCGTTGATTCTCTCTACTGCCAACCAGTTTCCAACGTCGTCCCAACCGAAACTTGCGGGAACTGTGTATATGTCGGACGCTTTTTCCATTATGCCGAAATCAATTGATTCCGACGGGAATTTATTGTATTCCGTTTCAAGAACATTTTCAAAATTGTCCGTACCGAAAGCCTGTCCGATTTTTTCCGCACCGTCGTAAACTTCGGGCATGAATTTTTTAAAACACTCCTCAATCGCCGAAACCTGCCATACAAACATACCGCTGTTCCAGAGGTATTTGCCCGACGACAGATATTTTTTGGCTGTTCGCAAATCAGGCTTTTCGACAAATTTTTCAACTTTATAGGCATTGCCCGACTCTTCACCGAAATTTATATATCCGTAACCCGTTTCCGCATATGACGGTGTTATACCTATCGTTACAAGGTTATCGTCCTCAGTAGCCTTGACAATAGCATTGCAGAGCGTTCTTGTGTAGATATTCTCGTATTTTATAAGGTGGTCGGACGGCAGGACAAGCATTACAGCGTTGCCGTACTTCTTTTTTATAACGGCAGAAGCAAATGCAATACATGGGGCTGTATTGCGTCCGCATGGTTCTGTTAAAATGTTTTCTTCAGAAATTTCGGGTAACTGTTCCTTTACAAGATACTTATAACAGGCATTTGTAACTATGAAAATATCTTCCGTCTGAACAATCGGACTTATACGTTTTATTGTTTTCTGAATCATTGTCTCACCGTCATTTGTGAGTGAAAGAAACTGTTTCGGGTGGGACTCTCTGCTTTTTGGCCAGAAACGTTCACCTTTTCCGCCTGCCATTATAACTGCTGTAATTTTCATTCGTCGTCGTTCTCCTCTTTGTTTAAATTCTGTGCCGAAATAAGACCTTCTTCTGTTTCCGCATTGTTCTTTGCAGGAAAAAGCATGGTTTTTACAGTCATAAGAATTATCTGCAAATCCATGCGGAAAGAGTAGTTTTCTATATACATAAGGTCCATTTTCAGCTTGTCATACGGTGAAGTATCATAAACGCCCGTTACCTGTGCATAGCCCGTCAGACCTGCCTTTACTTTAAGGCGGAACTCAAATTCGGGCATCTGTTTTTTATATATTTCAGTAAGTTCGGGGCGTTCGGGTCTTGGTCCTACTACCGACATATCGCCTTTCAGTATGTTGAAAAGCTGGGGCAGTTCGTCTATACGGAATTTCCGCAGGATTTTACCGACAGGTGTTATACGGTCGTCATGTTCGGAAGCAAGTTTTATGCCGTTTTTTTCAGCATTTTCTATCATGCTCCTGAACTTGTATACATAAAATTCCCTGCCGTTTATTGTAAGACGTTTCTGTTTATACAATACAGAACCGCCGTCACAAAGTTTTACCGATATTGCAGAAACAAGCATAAGCGGTGCAAGAAATACAAGTGCCGTAACGGAAAAAACAATGTCAAAAATACGTTTGGAAAGCTGTTGTTCAAAGTTAAGACCGTAATTTCTGCAAAGCAGTAAGGGCGTGTCGAAAAGCCGTATATCGTCACCGCCTCTTATTATAATATCGGAAATTTTCGGTGCTATATACGCACGGACTGATTTTTCAAAACAGAATTTAAGATATTGGTTTCTTTGGTCTGCCGGAATGTCACATATTATTACGCCCTCATATTTCAGAATAAGTTCCCTGACTTTTTCGGGCGGTTCGGAAACACTTATTGATTCACATATCATATACTTGTCAACACGCTGACTCATTTTCAGGACAAGTGAAGCCGCCTGTTTACTGCCGTAAAGTATAATGAGTTTTCTTGCGGGATATATGAGAAAATACAATCTGCCCGTCAGGATTGTCCAGACTGCTATTACACCGAAGTCCGTAAAGGTCAGGTTAAGAATCGGAACAAATGCCATGAAGTCACGTCCGATTAGACTTATCATGAAGTATGCTACTGTATTTACACAGACCATAGAAATAAGCTGTGAATAGAGCATATCCGTCTTTTTGAGGTAACCGAGTTTGAATCCGCCGTATGCCTTGAAAAAGAGAATTATAAGAATACAGTATATTCCTATAAGAACCCAGTTTCCCCTGCGGTAGAACGGCAGTACAATTGAATCGCTGTAGTATTTATACCATACAACAGCAAACATTCCCGTAAGAATACCCAGTAAAAACACAGCGGAAACGAATGAAATAATTCTTTTGTACCGGTCTTTTTTGTTTGTCATATTTTTTTAACGCCTGTAAAAAGCGTGTGTCTCCTTTATTTTTTTAATGACGCTATAAGGCAATTATAGCAAATAGCGGACGTTGTGTCAATAGAATCTGACGTGTTTTACATTAATCTTTTCACATTTACAGCATTATGCACAAAAAATTAAAAAACAAAAACCTCTCCGTAAAAAAGAGAGGAAAATATATTTTTTTGTTCAGTTGTTTTCGAGCCATTTTTTCATATCCGTTTCAGTGCCGTTTGTGGAAAGATAGGAATAAAACGACAGAACATCGGAAGAATCGACAGAGTCAACAAGACCGTCACCGTTAACGTCGGCGGAAATTTTCTGTTTTTCATTGAAAGAGGTTTCTACGTTGGCTGAAAGTTCCGCATAGTACACGAGAATCTGTGAGGCATCTACAGTGTCAATAAGACCGTCACCGTTGATATCGCCGTAAACTATATTCTGTGGTTTTATACTGCTGAAATAGTCGTATATTACTTCCGCTTCTTCCTTTGCGAGTTTTTTCAGATTATCGTCGTTGTAAAGCCACAAAGTAGCTCTGTAGTTTGTATGGAAAGAGTGTTCAAGAAGTATCCCCGGAGTTCCGACGTATCTTGCACCGAAAAGAACACTGTACCACTCATCGTCAATAATGCCGTTTCTGTCCCAGTCTCCTGTACCTGCTCTGCGTGCTATACTGCCTTTCTGATTTGTCTGCATTACTTCCGAAACTTTTTCGGCAAGAAGTCCGCCGAGTTCCGCACTTGTATCATCTATTGTTGTCCAAGGAAGCTGTTGATATACAAAGGCAAGCGGTTGGTCCATACTTTCATATGCACCTGCATTGCTGTGCATTGATATGAAAAAGTCATAACCCTTTGAACTGAAACCCCTGTCATTTAAAGTGGGGTCTTCTTCGAGAGTACTTTTTGTCAAATCAGCGTGTACACCGAGTGACTGTAGTTCTTCCTGAAGATAATTTGAAAGTTTCCACGTCATTATACTTTCCCAGTAAGGCGAATATACGGGAGAACGGTTGTAATGGTCAAAATGTCCGGGGTCAATCATGATTTTTATTATATTGTCATCAAGACCGACTATATTTTCATTTATGGGTATAAGGTCGGGTGATGCTATGTCAGTGTCCTTTCGGGTCTGTTGTTCGTCGATTATATTTTTTACAGATATTTCCGTACTGACTGCTTTTGCATGGAACGGTGCGGAAGTACCGTATATTAATGTTATTGCAATTATTGATGTAAATATTTTTTTCAGCAAATCAAAACACCTCATTTTTTATTGTGAAATTGTATATAATAATTATAGTATACCAATAAAATTCTGTCAAGACAAAACCAAAGATTAATTTATTTTTCGGGGGAATATTTTGATATTTTAATTATTCAAAACCACTTGACAAACTTTGATTTATGTGATAAAATATTTATATAGGCTTGTGTAGCACAGTTGGTAGTGCAGCTCATTCGTAATGAGCAGGTCGCAGGTTCGAGTCCCGTCACAAGCTCCATTTAAAATAATGTGAAACAGGTGTATTCTTATTTTCGGGGATACGTCTGTTTTTTTATAAGGGAACAGGAAGTGAAAGGCAAATGAAGATATATACAATAATAGGCGGTGTGAACGGAGTGGGGAAAAGCAGTCTGTCGGGTGTCCTTTCGGCTGAAAATACTGATTTGGGGATTATAATTGACACCGACAGGATAACGGCTGAAACAGGCGGAAACCGTATAAAAGGCGGCAGAATTGCGATTGAACGTATTGAAAAGTGTCTTGAAAAAGGTGTTAATTTTACTCAGGAAACAACGCTTTCGGGAGTGCGTACACTTAAAACAATCCGCAAGGCACGTGAGCTGAATTATTTTATACGCCTGTACTATGTAGGTGTAAGTTCATCTGCCGAGAGTATAAGCCGTATTAAAAACCGTGTTTCAAAAGGCGGACACGATATCCCGTCGGAAGATGTTGAACGCCGTTATAACAAACGCTTTGAGGATTTGGTTAAAATTCTTCCGTATTGTGATGAGGCTGTATTTTTTGACAACGAAAACGGTTTTGCCGAAAAGGCAGAGTATAAAAACGGTTCACTTATAACCAAAGGCGGAAAAATTCCCGACTGGATAAATGAACTTAATGATTATCTTAATAAATAATGTAAAACAGGTGTATTCTCATTTTTGGGAATACACCTGTTTTTTGTTGTGTCAGAATATCAGACGTGCGGTAAATTCAGAATCAGTGCAGGAGAGGGAGAGCATGAAACCGTTTGACAGTGCGGATTGTTCAGCTATTGCAAGTCCGAGACCGCTTCCCGACTGTCCGCTACGTGAGGTATCGCCTTTGGCAAAGGGTCTTTTCAGTTTTTCAACGTCAACTTTTCTGTTGACCGTGTTTGATATTGAAAGACATTCACTGCTGATTCTTATGTTTATACTGCCGTTTCCGGAAGTATATTTCACGGCGTTTGAAACAAGGTTTTCTATTGCTGTTTCAAGCAGTTGTGTATTTGCAGGAATTTCCGCCTGACCGTCCGTTGTGACTGTAATATTACGTTCATCGAGAATGACGGAATATTTTTCAACACACTTTTCAATAATTGTGTGTATAAATGTTGAAACTTTGTTTATATCGTTTATGCTGTTTATTCTGCTTAGTTCAAGTGTACGGGTAATTATTGAATCGGTATATGCCACACTGTCTATTATTGAGTTTAAATATCTTTGTGTTTCTTTTTCAGAAAGACTGCCCGAAAGTATATTTTCAGTATATCCGCCTATGGCTGTAAGAGGTGTCTTGAGGTCATGAGCGAGACTGTCGGTCAGGTTTTTCTGATAGTCCTCAAACATATATTCCGCCTGATTTCTGACATTTTTCCGCCATGCATCAAGAAATGCAACAACAAGTGTTATAATCAGAAACATTATTAAAATTTTAAAATAAAGAGGTTTTGTAACTTCATTCCATGCGTCTATCTGTAAAACTACTGTAAGAAGATGAGGTTTTCCGTCAATATATATTTCTGAACTTTGCATATATTTTCTTATGTCAGCTCCTGCATTTTCCCTATATCCGATTAAACTTGTATCGAAAGTACATTCTTCTTTTATATCGTCAAACCACTTTTTGTCAGTTCCTGCAAAACCTAATGCGAAATATCTCGGATAAGTATCATTTGCTATTCTGTCAAAATGGTCTACACCTGATAAATCAAATTCAATAAGTTCGTAGCCGTCTTTTTCGGGTACATTGATTTTATATGACTTTGATTCAATAAGTTCTCTTGGTTCTTCATGTTCGGGATAGTATTTTATAAGGTTAATATCTGCCTCATGCGGAATAAACTTATTTTCCGCTCTGTTTACATAGGCACTTTTCATAATTACTTTTTTTATAATATCATAGTTTTCAACTGTGTTGTAGTTCACTTTTTCGTTCAGTGCCATATAATCCTTTTCAAACTGCTGTAATTCGGGAATATCCTTGTTTTCTGTATCACAGGACATTAATTCTGCCTCTTTTTCTTCTTCGTTAAATTGCATATAAGTCTGTAATGCCATACGGTTGGAATATATAATATTTTTGTCTTTGTCGGTAATACATGAAAATATATGGCAGTTTTCGTTATATTCTGAAGTTATCTGATATTCTGCGTTTATATCATCAAAAACTATACTATAACCTGAAAAAAGTCTCATATATGCGGAAATATCTTTATTATTCCCATCGTTTAAATGTTTTTCAACAGGAGTGCGTATATGTGATATTTTGAAAGCGGTTTCTTCAGAGGCTTTCTGGAATATCCACATTCTTCCGGCAAAGAACAGTCCCACAGCAAAGACAACCGTAACCGATAATGCAACAAGTGAATTTTTCAACAATAATCCTCTGAAAGTCTTTCTTTTTCTCTTGTATATCTTTGATTTCTTTTTGTTCTTTATGTTTTCGGAGATTCTTTTCATGTTTTTCATATTGAAAAAAGGTATTGTAAACTCTTTTTTCAGGATACTGTTTTCAGGAATCTTTTTCATAACATCACCTCTCTGTAAGTCTGTAGCCTCTGCCGACAAGTGTTTTAATCTGTCCGCCTGCACTGCCGAGAGCCTTGCGTAACTTTTTTATATGGTTGTCAACAACACGGTCGTTTCCGAACCAGTCATATCCCCATACCCTGTCAAGAATGGTGTTTCTGTCAATAACGCAGTTCTTATGTTCCATAAGGTATTTTAATATCTCAAATTCCTTTCTCGGCAGTGTGATTTCTTCACCGCCGACGGAACACACAAGACGGCGTATGTCAATTTTTATGTCACCACATTCGATAATACTGTCATTCTTTTTGCCTGCAGAACGTCTTACAAGTGCGTCACATTTTGCGTAGAGTGCGGATAAGAGGAACGGTTTTATAATATAGTCGTCACAGCCTGTGCCGTAGCCGTAAAGTATATCTTCCTCTCTTGCACGTGCGGTTATGAATATAACAGGTATATCGCTTTTTTTGCGTATCTCACGGCATATTGCGAAACCGTCGGCATACGGCAGCATTATGTCAAGAAGAACAAGCTCATAGTTTCCGAGACCTCCGCCTGCAATTTCGAGTGCTTCAGAACCGTTATGAACGGAAAATATTTCAGTGCCTTTGTTTGAAAAGTATTTTTCTATAACTTCACATATTTTCAAATCGTCCTCTATAAGAAGTATTTTTTTCATAATCAGGGAGCTCCTTTGATTTTGTGATTTTATTATAGCACGCTGATATGTTGTTTGTATATCCTTTTTAAATTTTATTGTGAAAAATTAAAAGAAAAGTCTTTCTGTTATGAAACAGGCTGTTTTTTTGTCTCATATAGATAGTTTGTCATTGAAAAAAGAAGTGTTTTATAGTGGCTTTTATTTGATTTTGAAGAATAATTGTGCAACAGTTACAAATTGTGGACGTAATTTTCTAATTTTAATTATTACAAAACAGTTGAAAATTTTCGGCTGTAGTGTTATAATTAACATAGTCAGGTGAAATCTTTTTCTTCAAAAAAAATAATTTCGTCTGTTAATATATATTTAAAGAAAGGATTTGTTATTATGTGAAAAAAATTTTATTTTTTTCTGAAAAATCAATTAATTTATGAAAGGAGAAAAGTTTATATGAACAAACTTGCAAAAAGGTCACTAAGCTTTGTTACGGCAATGTTTCTGTCCATTATGAGCATGGTGACAGGAATTTCAGAATCTCTGGCTGCTAATCCTGTTTCAAATGTTTCGGGAACTAATGAAACTGATGATGTTACTCTGCTTGTCGGCAGTAATCCTACTGACCCTGACGGAAATGCTTATGATAAAAAATTCAGCAGTGTTTCTGAAGCAATCAATCAATATGACTCTGATTTTGCTTTAGGTATTGCTTCGCAGTTCTGCGTATTTTTATCCGGTGATTTTATACCGCATAACTCAGACGCAGAAGGAAGAGTTGTTGTAGGAGGAAACATTGATGCGTCAGGATATCCTTATGACTCTTATAATATAGGTAAAGGACATTATGTAAATAACGATTTTTCTGTTGAATTGGAAAAATTGTTATTAGGCAACAAAGACTTTGCTCAATTGATTTGGGGAGCAGAATCCGAGCCATTGAATTTCAGTACAGTTGTAAATCAAAAAAATGAAAAAAAGATAGTTGTTCAGACACCTGCCGGAGCAAAATATGTAAAAGATAATTTTGGCTCAAGAACAGGAGAGTTTTATGAGGCAAATTTATTGGATATCCAAGCTGAAATGGATAAGCTTCAAAAAAGGTCTGATAAACTTGCCAATCAGAAAAATCAGTTTGATATTAAATTTGATGACCTTAAAGTAGATTATACTTATGATTCAAACAACAATGCTCCAAAAATCGCTACTATTACATACAACGGAAACGCTACAAAGCCTACAGATACGGTTTATTTTAATCTTGATGAACTTACTGAAGAAGAGTATAATCAGTTAAAAAAATCCTCTGTAATAAGATTCGAGAATATTCCTAAATTGGAAAAGCCAAGAATTATTTCTCAGGTTGATAAAAAGGCAGGAGAAACACCCACAAATGTTGAATGGAAGTATTCTTATATTGTTATTAATGACAGCAGAGAAGGCAATGCAACGCTTGGTTATCAGCATAATACAAAGGACAACTGGCAGGTAAAACAATATACGGCAATAAAAGGATATGATGCAGAAAAGGCAGTCAATATTTCACAGGGTGGCGGTAGCTGGTTAGCATATAATCCTGCAACTGGTAATAATGATTATCCTATGGAAACATATTCTGACAGTGACAAGCCGAATGAAGGTCAGAATAATGAAGCAGGTGTATCATCAATTCTCTATAACTTCCCTAAGGCAAATCAGATTATTGTTTGTAGTAATATTCAAGGGACAGTTCTTGCACCAAAGGCACATATTACCGATTCTAAATTTTTGAAGAAAAGTAATAAACTTCCTGATGGTTGGGATATGTTTGTAAATGAAGGTGATAATCCGCATATTTCAGGTGCTGTAATTGCACAATCATTTGAAGGAAATATTGAATTTGGCTACAGACCCTTTACAGGTTCTATCTCAATGCTCGGCACAGTTGCAGGCTATGCCCTCTCTGTATCAAAGGTAGACGGCGATAATAAGCCTCTTGCAGGTGCAACACTCGGACTTGTACTTTCAGACGATAAAACCGGTGAAGTAGTTTCCGACATTGAAACTGTTGACAGCAAATGGAATTTCGTTACTGTTCCTTCTGCACTTGATACTTCCAATGCTGAAATAGGAGAAACAGTAAAAGAATATACATTAAAAGAAATATCTGCTCCGGCAGGATATGAAGGAACAGATAAGACATATGCAATAAAAATAATTGAAAAAGTCAATGCAGTTCAGGAATTTGAGGACGGAACTGTTCCAACAGAAGTGAATGTCAAAGTATATCGTGACGGAACTTTAATAAGAAATCTGACTTATACAGATACTTTTGATGACGATGGTAACCAGACATCAAGAAAAATTGAAATATACTTTGCAGAGAGCGAAGACGTTTTTCCGAATATAGTATATAATCTTTCAATCAAGGACGGAAAGGTTACTGATGTTGTATATAGTGAAAACTATCATGCAACTATAGGTGATACTCCGACCTATGACGGAAAAACGACTTTTGACAAAGCCAGCAGTACAACATTTGTCGTTGGTGAAGATAATTATTACTATGATGCCGACAACATGATGATTACACGTCTTCCGTCCGAAGTTCCGGAGTTTGAGAACAAAGCTGTAAATATTCAGCTTACTAAGGTTGACGGTGACTCATGGAAAGCTATTACAGAAAGTCCTGCTGACCTTGAAGTTCATCGTGCAAGTGACGACAAGCTTGTAGCATCAGGTTCTACAAAAAACGGTACTCTTGATATCGGACATCTTGACCCTGACAGATACTACATTGTAGAAAAAACCGCTCCTGAGGGTTATGAATTGTTGGACAATCAGCTTTATTTCACAATCAATCCCGATTACTCCATATCAAGAGATGAAGATGATTCATACGAAGTTTCTTACACTCTTAATTATGCAGATGATGTAAAAAAATCAGGAACTGCTACAGTAGGTAAAGACGGAAAAATCCAGTTAAATGCAGATGATATTTTAACAATAAAGGAAATTAAATCTGTTGAAAAGGTGGAATCATCTGTTTCAAGTGATAAAATATATAACTATGGTTCAGATTATTCCAATGTTCAGATTGATAAGATTATTGTAAATACTGATAGAATTGACTGGGACAACGGTGGTATTCAGTTTAAATATGATAGCAGTGACGATGGTAAAAACTTGGAAAAATCGCTTGCTTTGGGTGAAAATGTCTTTGAAAATCCGGGCATCAGTTTTGGTGATGACGGATATATGAAACTTACATTTTGGAATGCGAATATTACAAGTATTACTTATGAATGTAAAATAAATTCAAATGTTCCGACAGATGATGTACTTGAAAGCGTAACAGTTGAATTTAAAAAAGACGGTGTTAAGGCAGACAGATTTACTTTAAGTGACGGAACAACTGAAAAATCTGGTAATGAAGCAACTATTGAATTTGGTGCAGCACTTAAAGATTATCCGATACTTGTAATGGAGAATATCAGAAATACAGCTCCCAATGTTAAGATTGACGACACAAAGAATCCTATTAATATTGATGTGCCCAACTATAAAGCCACAGAATCAACTACCACAACAAGCACAACAACTACAACGACTACAACTACTACAACCACAGAATCCACAACTACATCAAGTGAAACAACGACAACAACAAGTGATACGACAACGACAACAACTACGACCACAACGACTACAACAAAGTCGTCGACAACGACAACAACTACGACCACAACGACTACAACAAAGTCGTCGAC
>JAGAQS010000212.1 GCA_017622635.1 Ruminococcus sp.
AATTGCATTTTTTGGCACACACGTTATACATTTTAAAGCAGGCAAAAAATGCAATTCAACTGTATCAAGAATAATTTCAGCTGTGGTTTCTGAAATGATAATGATAACAGGCTACAGTATTTTTGCAGGTTTTATGTACGGTTCTGTACAGTCAGCATTTTTATCAATTCCCGAAAATATGGCACAGGGCATTATAGGTGCTGTTGTATCGGTGGTTTTGTACGAAGCTGTTCTGAAGCGTGTACCCGTTCTGAAACATAAATAAAAATGTATATTGTGTCTGTCTGTAAGGACGGCAAATAAATAAATATAAGGAGTGTATTTTTTTATGAAATACTACATCGGAATTGACCTTGGCGGTACAAACATCGTTGCTGGTGTTGTCGACGAGGAATATAACATCATTGCAAAGGCAAGCACAAAGACAAACTGCCCCCGTCCTGAAAAGGAAATTGCCGACGATATGGCAAAAATGGCACTTCAGGCTGTGAAAAACGCAAACCTCAGCATTGACCAGATTGAATGGGTCGGAATCGGTACACCGGGTATTGCCAACAGTGCAACGGGCATTATTGAATACTCAAACAATCTCGGTTTCAAAAATACACCTATGGTAAAGTACATTCAGGAAACTATTGACAAGCCTGTTTTCATTGAGAACGACGCAAACGCTGCCGCTTACGGTGAATATGTTGCAGGTGCGGCAAAGGGTGCTAAGAATGCGGTTTGTATCACACTCGGTACAGGCGTAGGCGGAGGAATCATAATTGACGGTAAAATCTATTCGGGTTCAAACTTCGCAGGTGCGGAAATCGGACATACTGTTGTACAGGTTGACGGTGCACAGTGTTCATGCGGAAGAAAGGGCTGTTTTGAGGCTTATTCGTCTGCCACGGGTCTTATCAGAATGACTAAGGAAGCAATGGCAGAGTGTCCCGACAGCATCATGAACAAAATGGCAGAGGAAAAAGGTAAGGTTACGGCACGTACTTCTTTCGACGCTATGAGAGCAGGCGACAACCCTGCTAAAGTTGTTGTTGATAAGTACATAAAATATCTTGCGGCAGGTATTACGAATACAATAAATATTTTCCAGCCTGACGTGCTTTGCATTGGTGGCGGTGTATGCAATGAGGGTGACCCGCTTCTTCTTCCTGTCAGGGAACTTGTGAAGAAAGAAGTTTATACACGTAATTCGGAAAAGAACGCAGAAATAGTAATTGCCAAACTCGGTAACGATGCCGGCATTATCGGTGCTGCATTCCTCGGACGTGCCAACGCTTAATTAAAAATATTTTTAGGCTGTATGTACAGTTTTTCCAACGGAAATTTGTGCATACAGCCTATTTTTTTGTTTTTATGCAACATATTCACGTTTTTCCGACACATGATTAATGAAACGTTTCAAAAGAGGTGATACATATGAATGATTTTTCAGAAGATGTCAGACTTGCAAAAAAAGGAAACACAGAGGCTTTTTCAAGACTGTACGAAACGGTGTACAAGGATTTGTACCACATAGCACTCTACAGCCTGAAAAATTCACATGACGCAAGCGATGTTGTAAGTGATACGGTACTTGATGCGTACTGTTCCATAGATAAACTGAGAGAACCCGAAAAATTCAGAAGATGGATAATGCGTATACTTTCTGCAAAGATAAAGCGTAAACAAAAAGAATATTTCAATACGGCGGAAGAACTGAACGAAGATTTTCCCGATATAAATGACTTTGACTATGACTCCGTTGAACTGAAAGAGGCACTTGACAGGCTTGACAGTGAGTCAAGACTTATGCTTTCAATGTCAGTACTAGGAGGATATACAAGTGACGAGATTTCAGAAATATGCGAAATGAAGTCGGGGACGGTACGTTCAAAGCTGTCAAGAATAAAGGAAAAACTGCGTCTTGAACTCACGCCCGAAATATAGAGAGGAGAATTTTTTATGAATAATAATGACGAAAAAATAAAAAAGGCTCTTGAAAATGAAGAAGTTCCGAAAGAGCTTGAACCCGAAAATATAAAGAAGATGCTTGACGAAAAAGCACCGTCACAAAAGCGTAAGAAAATAAGTGTTGCAGGCAGAATTACGGCAGTTGCGGCAGCTTGTGCGGTAATAGTGGGCAGTACGGCTGTTTACAAAGCAGTGAACCCCAAAAATACAAACTGTCCCGAAAAACTGGTTGAATCAAACGAAGATGAAAACAGTGTTTCGTCAAACGCAGAAAGTAAATCTGAATCAGAACCCGAAACGGAAATAAAAGATACAGGCAGTTACATGACGGGTGCGGAAGATTACGAACAGATTTACACCATGATAAAGGAAGTTTCCAAAAAGAACAGCGGAGAAACAGGCAGATTTTTTGACACGGCGAAAACTGCTGACGGTGCAGTTGCGGAAAATGCAGTTGACGGTGCAGCTGTGCAGAGTGCGGAAAATTATGACGAAGCACCTGCGGAAGATTTTGAATACGATTCAGACGAATCGTCAATAGAAATTGCAGAAGAACCCATAGAAGAACCCGTTGAATACGGAGCAGGTGAGGAAAGTTCTGAGATTATCGAAGAACCTGTAGAAGAACCGATTGAAGAACCGGAAATTATTGACGAAGAAGAATCTTCTGAAAGTTCCGAAGAACAGGAAGAACCGACAGACGAAGAAACAGAACATTCTGAAACGTACAATCAGGAGAAAGACGTTCTTGAAGCCGATATCGTAAAGACGGACGGAAAAAATATATATTATGTAAACAATGATTATGACGACGATTATAATAATATTGCTGAAATAAACTATGCGTCAGTTGACAACGGAATGTTTACGGGTTCGGGAACTATAAACGTAAGTGAAAGTGTAAACGGATATTTCGGCGGAGATTACCAGACAGACACATATATACAGGATATGTATTTATATAATGATATGCTTGTTGTACTCGGTACGGTAAACGGTTACAGTGAAAGCGGTTCATTTGAGGAAGAAAATTACTGGTACGACTATAAAAACTCCTGTTTTGTAACTTTCTACACTACCGGCGAAACACCACAGTTGATTGATACTTATTATCAGGACGGCAGTTACAATGATGTGAGAATCACTCCCGACGGTTATATGTATCTCATCACAAATTATAATTCATATGACTACACATATATTGAAAATTCCGAACAGATTGAAAGATATATCCCGTCGTGTGGTCTTTCAGCGGAGGTTGAGTGTCTGCCCGCAGGAGATATATTGTTGCCTGACAACGCTTTTGAGGAAAGTTATAATCTGAGTTATACCGTTGTCGGAAGTCTTGACCTTACACAGTCAGGTACGTTTTTAGCCGTTGACTCAAAGGCACTGGCAGGATATACGGGTGAAATTTACTGTTCAGGTTCAAATTTATACACAACTTACGGTTGGGACGATACCGAAATAACACGTATTTCAATAGGCAGTGGAATGATTAACCCTGAAGCCTGCGGAACAGTCGAGGGACGTGTAAACGACCAGTTCTCAATGAGTGAATATGACGGATATTTCAGAATTGCCGTTACCAATGACGAATATGAAGAAGTTTACCACAGTTATTATGACGAATATTATGACGAAGATGACCCGTCAGTATGGGAAAGGGTAAAAGATAAACTTACAGGTGAGGAAAGCGGTTATTATTCATATGACAGAATAAAGCGTGACAACAGGCTGTATGTTCTTGACATGGATATGAACGTTGTCGGCAGTGTTTCGGATTTCGGAATTGACGAAGAAATAAAGTCTGTAAAGTTCAGCGGTAACATGGCTTACGTCGTAACTTACGAACAGACAGACCCGTTATTTGCAATAGACCTCAGTGACCCGACAAACCCGACCATTCTTGACGAGTTCAAGATTTTAGGTTACAGCACATATATGCAGGAGTGGGGCGACGGTCTGTTACTGGGATTCGGTGCAAACGCTGACGAGGACGGTATTGAAAATGGTCTGAAGCTTACTATGTTCGACAACTCAGACCCCTATAATCTTGACGCACTCGCAACATATGTCATTGAAGAAACTGACGACGAATGGATTTATTCAGAGGCAAAGTGGGAACACAAGGCACTGCTTATTGCTCCTGAAAAGAATATTATAGGTGTACCTGTAGTTTCTGAAAAAAATTATTACGGATATGACACATATGACGAATTGAACAGCGTTTCTAAATATATGTTCTTCTCGTATGACAACGGTGAATTTACTTTAAAGGGCGAAATCTCAAAAACAGATAATTCATGGGATAACAATTTCAGCAGAGCCGTATATATAGGTAATTACGTTTATGCAATAAGCGGTGACAGTTTTGTTTCCGCCGACATTGAGACAATTACCGAATGTGACAGAGTAGATTTTTAAAATGAAAAAATTTTTAATATGTCTGCTTACGTTTGTAATGCTTGTGGGTTGCGGACAGTTGCCCGACGATATATCGGAAGATGAACAGCTGAATATGCCCGATATAGTTTTTGTGGAACGTGCTTTCAGTTCCGATAATGAATTTATGTATATTTCATTTACTGACTGTAACGGCAATTATTATGTATCTTCCGACAAGGAATTAGGTAAGTTAGATTTTACGGAACTTGTTGACAAATACAAATCAGGCGGTCTTGACGGCAAAATTACAATGACGGGTTACTATGATACAGACAAACTTCAGAAAAATTATAAAAAGTTATGTAATGCTGTACGTCAGGGCAATTGTGATATAGTATATCCCGATATGTTGCCGGAAGTTGAATCGGAGTATTATAACTGGTATGGTCTGTATTATGACGAAAACAATGAAATCAAACCGCAGATTATACACGTCAATAAGTACATGACTAATTTTTATTCGGCAAATGATACTATAAACGAAATCTATAAATGGTGCAATGGCAACTGTGTGCATATTGATGCCTGAATCTATATAAAAAAAGACCGTTCCTGCGGTCTTTTTTGTTCGTTAATTTTTCTGTGATTCGTATGCCTCACGGACAGCAAGGCAAAGCTGGTCAGCACATGAAGTCGGTTTCATACCGCAGGTATTACCCTTGATTTTTTCTTCAATCTGTTCAACAGTCCAGCCGTCAACAAGTTTTGAGATAGCTTTGAGATTTCCGTTACAGCCTCCCACAAATGATATATTCGTGACTACGTTTCCGTCAATGTCAAAGTTTATTTCCCTTGAACATACCATTTTTGTTTTATAAGTATAGTGCATATTAAAAACCTCCTTTATAGTAAGATTGTACACTATAGTAAGATTGTACACTTTTTCGGACGGTTTGTCAACAGTATTTTTGAAAAAATTCCATTTGACATATAATTTAAAGTATGGTATAATATTTAAAAATTGACGCAAACGACACACGTTTTACCTATGGGTATGTAAATCTGATTACGGGACGTTTTTTCCCTCTCGGATTGTACCTACGGGTATACGTGTTATTTTTTTGCGTAATTTCAGAAAACAGGAGGATTATTTTTTATGCCACAGAATCAGTTTCAGCGAATGATATTCGCACTTATTACCGTCATTATTACGGTACACGCCTATGTTTTTTACAGCCTGTACGTCATAAACGGCAGTATGTTCATGAATCTTACAGGTGAAACGGGTGTTATTTCCGCCATAAACGCTATGGGCGGAATTTCGGTTTTCGGAAAAAGCGTTCCCATATGGGCAGTGGTACTTATTGAATTTTGTTTTGCTTATCTTCTTGAAATTCTTGTCGGCAGTCCGTTGTCGTTCAAACTGGCTTGCAAGGTTTTCAATCCTGCGGAAACACACCCCGTTATATTTGAGACGGCAATAATATGTGCAACAGTTGGAATTATGTGTCCCGTAATGAGTTTTATAGCGTCAATGCTCTACTACCCCTACGGAATGACGGATTTCAATGTTTTCATACTTCTTGCCAACTGGCTTAAACTTGTATGTTATAATTTCCCGTTTGCATTCTTTTCACAGCTTTTCTTTATACAGCCTTTTGTAAGAACAGTTTTCAGGAAAATTTTCGTAAGAAACAGTGTTCCTCAGAAAGTACACGCATAACAGAAAAAGACAGCTATAAGCTGTCTTTTTTGTTTAAGCCACAGGTTTGGTTTTATGATACTCACGTTTTTTATCGGAATACATATCCTTGTCCATAGTATTGAAAAATTCGTCTAAAGATTGTTCGTCGGTCATTTCTGCACTGCCTATTGACAATGACAGTTTATAATCTCTTTTGTTGTTTGAGTTGAAATCTATTAAAGCGTTCTGGATATTTCCTGCAATCATGCTTATTTCATGTATATCGCTGTCGGGTGCGACTATAACAAATTCATCTCCGGCATAACGTATTACGTAAGCTTTTTCGGGAACTGCGGAACAAATTATATGTGATACGTCGAGAAGTGTTTTATCACCTGCGGAGTGACCGAAAGTATCATTGATTTTCTTGAAATCGTCAATATCTATCATTATTCCTGCTGCACGAGAGTTGTGTTTGGATTTTATTGTTTTTAATAAATTGTCCATATATCCACGGTTATACAACCCTGTAAGTGCATCAATATAGGATATTTCACTTTGCATACTCATATATATGCCGACAATACCAATAGCAGTGGATACGCACACCAATGCTACACCGTAAAATTTTAATTGCAGTAATGCACCTATTGTAGGCGGTACTATGAACATTGCAATAGGGAAAAATTTTACTTTGCCGTATTTTTTCTGATAGTATAATTTGAAAACAACCGAAATAATCATATACACCAAAGCAACTACATAGGCAATATAACATATAATTCCTCTGTGGAAGTGATTATCTTCGTCAATTGAAAAAGCTATGGGACAGAACAGATTCACAATGAATAACAACGCCATTATAAATTCAGGTATAAGAAGTTTTAAGACAACAGGTTTGACTTTGTTGATATTGTTATAGAGTTTCAGACTTACAATTATAGTCCATAATACTCCGATAGCAATATTTTCAAGGTAAAGATATGTACGTCCGAGTAAAAGAATCGTATAAGCACCACTGAAAGTTTTTCCCTCAATGTAACATACGAGCGTCTCCACAACACAGGCAACCAATACAAAATATACCATAGCTGATAATGCTTTTTCAGAACCTGAATGTTTTTTTGACATAAAAAGACGGCATACCTGTAATACAATCAATAAGGCAAAAGCTATACCGTTTGGTATTAAAACCGATGATATTTCCATAAGAACTTCCTTTCAATATTACCAACCAATGACATCACTGTTAATAAATATAAATTAAATTTAATTTTTGACCTTTAAAAGTATATCATATTGATTTATCAATGTCAAGTGCAAATAACATTTTTAATCGGTTGTAAGAAGTTTTTGTTAAAAAAGCAGATTTTTTTAAAACAAAAATAATTTTTTTTATCTGACTTTTATTCTTAGGTATATAATAAAAAGTGCAAGATTTTATGATAAACCTTGCACGGTGATTTATTTGTTGATTTTTTTAATTGACGAGGTTCATATTATATTGAGACCTTCTAACAGGAAACATATTCCGCCTACCAAAAACAGAATATTACAAAGAATCATCTGTTTCATGTTTTGGAAACTGTTGTTGTCAATATATTTATTGCCTGTACCTCTGCCCATTGCCCTTTGAAACTGTACAGTAAATACTTTCTGAGGATTTCCCGAATAAGTCATAACACGTACTTGTAAATCAACTTCGGGCATATCTTCAATATCAGGAATATGATAACTTGTGGAATAAAATATTTCGTTTGCTTTATAAGTAACGTTTATATCTCTTGTTTTCGGATTGACAGATGTTACAGTACCGTCGTATAAATCATAATTTCCGATTTTACGCCGAGATGTTAAAATTCCTACCGCAAATATACCAATGCTGAACAAAATGAACATTATTCCTGTAAAAATGTCTTCAAACATTTAAACTCTCCTTTTTACAGTCTGTACTGCATGAAGTTATTGCTTTTTAAGAATCCGAAATCACTGTATAAAAGTACTCCTGTATCAGATGCAGTAATCTGAATAGTTCCGCAGTGTCGGGATTTGGCTTCGGTGACGATTTTTTCAAGCAGATTAGTTGCGATACCTTTTCTTCTATAAGATTTGTCTGTAAACATACTGGAAAGTAGTGCTATTTTACCTGTTGGACAACTGAAATATGGTGGCTTTTCAACTATGGAAATACCGCTTGTTCCGACTATTCTTCCGTTATCCTCATCTACAGCAAGCCATGAAATAAAAGTATCGTCTGCCATATGATTTTTGTAATAATTTTTCAGTTCAGGAACAAGGTCAATATTTTCTGTTGCACCTTCTTCACGCAGTTGATTGATTCTCATTCTGATAAATATATCAAGTTCTTTGTCAGTCAGTCTTTTGTATACTATGTTCATAAATAAACCTCTTATTATTTGATTACGGAAAACGCCTGTTTGAGAGTTGAGGCAGGAATAATATTTATTGAATATTTTTCGGGATTTATAGAACCTGCGGACTGTTTCGGTATTATACAGGTAGTAAAGCCCATTCTTTCGGCTTCACGTATACGCTGTTCTATATGTGAGACGGAACGTATTTCACCGCCGAGACCTATTTCACCGAAAGCTATAAGCTGTTCGTCAATCAGCTTGTCCATGATACTCGAATAGAGAGCCATAGCAACGGGCAAATCGCCTGCGGGTTCGTCAAGCCTGAAACCGCCGACGATATTCAGATAAACGTCAAGTGAACCCATATATATACCGAGTCTTTTTTCAAGAACGGCAATAATAATATTAAGCCTGTTGAAGTCAAAACCCGTTACCATACGGCGAGGTGCGGAATAGCTTGTTTTTGAGGCGAGAGCCTGAACCTCCGCAAGAATCGGGCGTGTACCCTCCATTACGCACGCAACACAAGTACCTGAAACGTTCAAAGGTCTGCCGTCAAGCAACATCTGCGACGGGTTTTCCACTTCACGCAGTCCCTTGTCAATCATTTCAAAAACGCCTATTTCATTGGTAGAGCCGAAACGGTTTTTTACTGCACGTAAAAGCCTG
>JAGAQS010000213.1 GCA_017622635.1 Ruminococcus sp.
GCAAAAGGAGAGTGGAACTGATGCGGAAAGGAATAATATACCGTGAACTCTATCTCAACAGAAAACGCTATATAGTCGGTTTTGTCATTTATACTGCCATGCTGTTCATAGGGATACTTGTAAGAATGAGTATGAGTTTCGGAAACCTTGCACACGCTGATGAGGAAGTTTTCAGAAGTATGGACGTTGTTACATATTATATGTTCACTCTTGCAACTCCGATTATACTTATAATATCACTTGCCGAAACTCCCGAAATAATCGTTTCCGATTACAGAACAAACTGGACGAAGTTTTCATATACGTTCCCGATAAGTCCGAAAGAAATGGCACTTTACAAAACAGGCATATCGGCGTGTGGTTATATGATTTCGGTGATTGTAAGTATAATTAATTTCTGTATATTCTGTCCGCTGTGTGACAGGAAATTTGACGTGTTCAACTTTAAAATTATGATGATTTTAATGCTTGTCTTTGCACTGACGACAGCAACGGAACAGATACTTACACACAAATTCAAGAACGTCACTTTGACACAGATGGTGACAAGTCTGATATTGACAGTAATTTTAATAGGTATTTCGTTCGGAATGATAATTTATTCAAAGAGCATACTTAAAGAGTATATTGACAGTCCCGACAAATTAGAAGATGGAGCTTTTGAAATAATTGTAAATGGTATGATTGACAATATAAAAAATTTTATTGACGTATTTATAATAGTTGTGCCGTTTCTGATAGTCGGAGTTTTTGTACTTGAATATTTCCTGACGAAAAAGATTTTAAGTAGGAGGGAAAACTGATGGGCGGACTTATTTACAAGGATTTTCTGACTAACAGAAAAAGTATTTTTACGGCATTGGGTGCAATGCTTTACTGTGGTATTATGATTATCATGCCTGATATTATCGGTACTGCCGAGGAAGATATAGGCATATTCATGCAGTTGTATGCAATACTTATGTTTGTTGCAATGTTTTTCATATCGGGAGCGTTTCAGAGCAATATGTTAAAAAACGATGAGAGCAGGCGGTGGGCTTATTTTATAACGTCAACGCCAATGCTGAAAAAACACATTGAGGCAAAATACTGGTTTATATTTATAATGTCAATGGCGACTGTTTTTATTACTTCAATTTTCGACGCTTTAAACTGTCTGCTTTTTGATTCTGCGTCAATGCAGATGATTATTATGATTATATTCTATATACAGATGTTTTTAAGAGCAATTGAAATACCATTCTGTGTTCGTTTCGGTACGGATATGGGCGGTTATTACAGGGCAGGAATACTTGTACTTGTAATACTTATAGCAGGAATATATTTTCTTTTCGGTGATCTGTCACATTTCGGCTCTATTGATACTTTTTACGACTGGCTTTTCAAGGCTCTCAGCGGAGAGGTAAAGGCTTTTCAGACGTTCATTGCTGTATTTCCGTTTGTATCAATGGGAATGTACTATCTTTCATATAAACTTTCATGCAGACTTTATCTGAAAGGAGCTGAAAACTTTGAAAAATAAAAAAGCGGTTGACTGGTTAAGAATCCTGATATTTATTTTTCTTGCAAATTTTTCTTAACGGGTATAGAATCGCCCAAGGTGATATATATGAAAGAAAAACTGCGCGTTGCAGAAGAGTATATTAAGTTCTTTGCAAAGTGGACAGCCATGGGTCTGATGCTGGGTGTATCATGCGGCATGA
>JAGAQS010000214.1 GCA_017622635.1 Ruminococcus sp.
GGCAGTGAAATCAATATTTCTTCCGAAAAATAGGCGTATGTATTTAAACATACGCCTTTACTGTTATTTTTTCTTTTTGAAATAAAGTCCGACAGCTTCACTTGCGGAAAGGGTTACAAATACGGCAATAGTACAGCCGATTGATATGGCATAGAGTGCCGCTGCGAGCCCCATACTTCCGTTGTGTTGCGGAATCATGGGAGCACCGGGGAAAATCTGTATTATTCCCGCCACAAGGTAAACGAATGAAACAAGTGATTTGAAACCGCCTGTAATCATAAGAAGTGATACCCCTGAAACTATTACCGAGATATATAATGCGGAATCCTTTATTATGTTTCCTATACCGCTGAGTGATGACTTATAGTCAAGACCGAGTTTTCCGGCATAAAGCATATAGAATGCAACTGCACCGATTATGCCTATTATTGCCAGTATGACAGTGATTTTAAAGCCTTTCTTTGCAAGTTCGGCGTTACGCTGTTCCTTGAGTTCAAGCATCATTCGCAGGCTTTCCTTTGAATCTTTCTGATTTGAGGAAAGCTGTGAAGAAACTGCTTTTTTAGCACCCTCACGTTTTGCTCTTTCAAGGTCCTCGTCAACGTATTTCGGAACATATTTCGGTGGTTCGGGTTCTTCGTCGAGAACAGGAGCGGTAACGGGTTCAGCAGGTTCAACAGGTTTCGGAGGTTCTTCCTTTACCGGCGGAGGAATATAATTGTCCTCATCAAGAACGGGAGCGGTAATTTCTACGGGCGGAGCTTCCGCACCGAGCTGTTCTCTCCTCATGTTTATAATTTTCTGTTGCTGTTCGTCGGAAAGGTTGTCAAATATTGTTTTGAGTTCAGGAGTGAGAGCGGAAATTATATCTTCGTCACTGAGAATAAGCTTGTCGGAAACAGTTTCTGTTTTGGTTTCCTGTTGTGGCTGTTTATATGACGAATTATCAACGTCCATACTGTCGAGAACGGGAGCGGTTACACCTGTGGGAGCACCTCGCCTTTGTTCGTAGGCAGGGTTGTATGTATCCATCGTGTCAAGAACGGGAGCAGAAACGCCTGTAGGTGCACCACGTCTTAATGATTCGGTATACTCTATATCGTCAAGAACAGGAGCAGAGACACCCTGCGGACCTTCTTTTTTAGCAGTGGGAACATAGTCTATATCATCGAGAACAGGTACACCGCCATAATTATTTTCGTCGGGCATTGAATCACCTCGTTTACCGTAATATTTTTAATTATCTTATCTTTCGATAACCTGTGTTCTGTCAGGGCCTACACCTATCATGCTTACATGACAGCCGACAAGTTCTTCAAGACGTGCAATATATTTTTTGCAGTTTTCGGGAAGTTCGTCAAAATCTGTACATTTTGAAATATCTTCTGTAAAGCCTTCAAATTCCTCATAGATAGGAGTACAGCCGTCGAGTTCTTCGAGAGCAGGCGGGAAATTTTCGGTAACAGTTCCGTCGGGCTTTTTATAGGCAACACAGATTTTAAGTGTTTCAAGACCTGCGAGTGTGTCGAGCTTGTTTATAGCGAGACTGTCAAGACCGTTTACTCTTACTGAATGACGTACTATAACAGCGTCAAACCAGCCTGTTCTTCTGGGTCTGCCTGTAGTAGTACCAAATTCACCGCCGACGTTTCTGATACGGTCGCCTGTTTCGTCGTCGAGTTCAGTCGGGAAAGGACCTTTGCCGACACGTGTTGTATAAGCCTTGGCAACACCTATAATATTAGTGATTTCCTTAGGTCCTATGCCTGTACCGATGCACACACCTGCTGAGAGCGGATGAGAAGAAGTAACATATGGATATGTACCGAAATCAATGTCAAGGAGAGTAGCCTGTGCGCCCTCAAACATGATTGTCTTTCCTGATTTTGAAGCTTCAAATGTAAGTACGGAAACGTCGTCCATATAGGAGAGAAGTCTTTTTCCGTATTCTGTATATTCGGCAGTAACTGCATCAAGGTCAAAAGCCTCACCGCCGTAAACTTCGGTAATAATCTTGTTTTTAAGTTTTCCTGTAGCCTGAATCTTTTCGGCAAGGAGTTCAGGGTGAACAAGGTCAAACATTCTGATACCGCATCTTTCGTACTTGTCCATGTAAGTAGGTCCGATACCTCTTTTTGTTGTTCCGATATCTTTACCGCCTCTGAAAGCTTCGGAGAGACCGTCAAGGGCAATATGCCAAGGCATAACTATGTGGGCTCTGGGGTCAATCTTGAGATGACCCTCTGTTTTTATACCTCTTTCTGCGAGGCTGTCGAGTTCCCCGATAAAGTCTTTCGGGTCAAGCACTACACCTGCACCGATGAGACAGAGAGTATTCGGGTAGAGAATACCCGACGGTATAAGGTGGAGTTTGTAAACCTCACCGTTGTTTACAACAGTATGACCGGCATTGTTACCGCCCTGTGAACGTACAACTACATCAGCACGTGAAGCGAGAATGTCAATTACTTTTCCTTTTCCCTCGTCGCCCCACTGAGTTCCTACAACAATATTAGCAGGCATTTGTTTTCCTCTTTTCATAATAATATTAGTGCCGTCAGGCACACTTACAATTTATTATATCACATAATAACATATATTTCAAGTGATATCATGAAAAAATTTATTTGTTTATTTTTCGTCCGAATCTTCTTCGGAATCGGGGTCATCAAAGTCAAGACCGATATATCCCCCCGGATTGTAACCGTCGCCTTTCGGAGACATAAGCCAGCCGTCGCCTTTTATTTCAACAACGTAAATCCAGTGTTTGTCAATATCATAGTCCTCATATCCCTCGGTCTGAAATTCTACTTTTACTTTATATGCCGATTTTATGCCTTTCGTATTGAAATCATCTTCATAAAGTTCGGCAATTTCAAGCAGTTCTGTTTTTTTGAGTTCCTTTTTGTCTATAATCTCGGCGGATAGTTTTACATTTTTACCGTATATAAGTTCAAGACGGTCTTTTTCCTTTTCTATGCCGTCATTCAGTTCGGTTATGTATTTTTCCCATTTTTTTGAACTTCCGACATCATAACGCAGACTTTCTATATAGTCACTCGGAAGCATGGTTTTCATCATTTTTTCCGAATTGCTTCTGTTGTATGCACTTACAAAGTTTTCTATGGGTCTTTCGTATTCGGGACGTGTACTTCTTACAACGGATTCGTCCGCCCCTCCGCTGAAAAGAAATATAATTATACGTATAA
>JAGAQS010000215.1 GCA_017622635.1 Ruminococcus sp.
ACGTCCCGAAATCGTAACAATAATAATCTTGTCTTTTTCCATAGTGGGAGCAAGTTTCATTGCATATGCAACAGCGTGTGCCGACTCGATAGCGGGAATAATTCCCTCTGTTTTTGAAAGATATTCAAAGGCATTTACTGCTTCGTCGTCAGTAATCGGAACATATTCGGCACGTCCTATATCATGCAAATAAGCGTGTTCCGGACCAACACCGGGATAGTCAAGACCTGCCGAAATTGAATAAACAGGGGCAATCTGACCGTATTCGTCCTGACAGAAATATGACTTCATACCATGGAAAATACCTATTTTACCCGTATTTACAGTAGCGGCTGTTTCAAAAGTATCTATGCCACGTCCTGCGGCTTCACAGCCTATCAGACGTACTTTTTCGTCGGGAATAAAGTGATAGAAACTTCCTATTGCGTTTGAACCACCACCAACACAGGCAATTACAGCGTCGGGGAGTTTACCCTCTTTTTCAAGAATCTGACTTCTTGATTCAAGGGAAATAACTGCCTGAAAATCACGCACAATTGTGGGGAAAGGGTGTGGACCCATTACAGAACCGAGACAATAATGTGTATCACTTATACGTGAAGTCCATTCTCTCATTGCTTCGGAAACAGCGTCTTTCAGCGTTGCCGTACCTGTCTTTACGGGAATTACTTCAGCACCTAAAAGTTTCATTCTGTACACATTGAGTGCCTGACGTTTTGTATCTTCTTCACCCATAAATACAACACATTCCATATCAAGAAGTGCCGCAGCGGTTGCGGTTGCAACACCGTGCTGACCTGCTCCCGTTTCGGCAATAAGACGTTTTTTGCCCATTTTTTTGGCAAGCAAAGCCTGACCGAGAACGTTGTTAATCTTGTGTGAACCGGTGTGGTTCAGGTCTTCACGTTTGAGATAAATTTTAGCCCCACCGAGTTCACGTGTGAGTTTTTCCGCATAGTAAAGCAATGACGGTCTGCCTGCATAGTTGTCAAGTAAATCCCTTAATTCACGCTGAAAATCAGGGTCATACTTATAATGATTGTAAGCCTTTTCAAGTTCAATAACCGCATTCATAAGAGTTTCGGGGATATACTGTCCGCCGTGTATTCCGAATCTGCCGTTTGACATTTCAAATCAATCCTTTCTGCCGAGAGCGTCCGCAAACGCCCTCATTTTGTTTATATCCTTGTAGCCGTCCGTTTCAAGTGACGAACTTGCATCAACCGCATAGGGATTCAGTTTTTCTGAAATTTCCCCCACATTTTCGGGAGTGAGTCCGCCTGCGAGAAAATACGGACGTTTTATGTTTATAAGTGAGTGGTCAAAAGTTTTTCCCGAACCTTTGCCCGAATCAAGCAGTACATAGTCCGCAGAAGAATTTTCCGCTTTCCGAATATCTTCCGCTTTTTCAATACTGAACGCCTGTATTATCGGCACATCAACAAGTCTGCGGAGATTTTCAATATAGTTTTCATTTTCCGAACCGTGTAACTGAACCATGTCAATAACCCTGTTTTTCACAAGTTCAACTATAAAATCAATATCCGCATTTACAAAAACACCTACGGGAATTATGTTTTTATCAAGTTTCCGACGGAGTTCATAAGCCTTTTTGGGTGAAACATAACGTCTGCTTTTTTCGGTAAACACAAAACCTATAAATTCGGGTTTAACTTCATTTGCGTACTCAATGTCAACAAATCTGCTTAAACCGCACATTTTTATTTTAATCATTGAATCCCCCGCAGTTCCGCAAGTTTTGCGGTTTTGTCGTCTGCACGCATGAGAGTTTCGCCGATTAAAACAGCGTCCGCCCCTGCCTCACGAAGTAACTTTATATCGTCGGAAGTTCTGACACCGCTTTCCGATACAAAAATTATATCTTTCGGCACAAGTTCACGCATACGCCTGCTGTTTCCCGTATCAACCGTAAAATCACTTAAATTTCTGTTGTTTACACCTATAATACGTGAACCTGCATTAACGGCGGTTTTTATTTCGTTTTCGTCGTGTGCCTCAACAAGTGCGGAAATTCCCAGTCTGTCACATATTCCGATATACTTTTTAACCTGTTCACCAGTAAGAATCGAACATATCAGCAGTACAGCCTTTGCACCCAGAACCTTAGCCTCATATATCATATATTCGTCAACCGTAAAATCCTTGCGTATACATGGTACAGAAACATTTTCCGCAATTTCCCTTAAATACTCGTCACTTCCCAAAAACCACTTAGGTTCTGTAAGAACTGAAATACAGTCCGCACCTGCTTTTTCGTATTCCTCTGCGATTTTCAGGTAAGGGAAATCCTCCGCAATAATTCCCTTTGACGGAGACGCTTTTTTACACTCGCATATAAAAGACATACCGTCTTTTGCAAGTGCCTTTTCAAATTCAAAATCCCCTGTTTTCAAGGATAATGCACGTTCTTTCATTTCGTCGGAAGAAATTTTCTGTTTTGCCGTTTCCACACGTTCAAAGGCGTGGTCTGCAAGTTTTTCAAGAATCGTCATATTGTCACCTCAGCTGTTGGAGACTTCAATAGTTTTTTCAAGCGTTGCAAGTGCTTTGCCTGAATCAATCAATTCACCTGCAAGCTTTATACCGTCTGCGACAGAATCGGCTTTACCGCCAATATAAATGGCAGAACCTGCATTCAAAAGAACGGCGTTTCTCTTGTGACCCCTGATTTCACCGCTTAAAATTTTTCTTGTGATTTCGGCATTTTCGGCAGGAGTACTGCCCTTTAAATCGTCCCTTTCACATCTTTCAAAACCAAACTGTTCAGGGGTGATTTCATAGTTTTTCAGCCAACCGTCTTTGTATTCACAAATTACAGTCGGTGCAACAAGTGAAATTTCGTCGAGTTTCTCTGTACCGTAAACAACCATGCCACGCTTTGAACCGAGTTTCATAAGAACTTCTGCAACGGGTTCAAGAAGTGACCTGTCATAAACACCGAGCAGATGCCTTTTAGGTGCGGACGGATTTGTGAGAGGTCCGAGAATATTAAAAACAGTACGTATTCCAAGTTCTTTCCTGACAGCACCGACATATTTCATTGAAGTATGGTATTTCTGTGCAAAGAAAAAACAGAATCCCGCTTCATTAAGAAGTTTACGGCACTTTTCGGGTTCAAGGTCAATGTTAACACCGAGTGCTTCAAGACAGTCTGCCGTTCCACACTGTGAAGACGCCGCACGGTTGCCATGTTTTGCAACAAGAATACCCGACGACGCAATGACAAATGCCGAAGTCGTGGAAATATTGAAACTCTGTGAATTGTCACCGCCTGTGCCGACAATTTCAAACAGGTCAAGGTCGTTCTCAAATTTAATGGCAGCATCACGCATGGCAGCGGCACAACCTGTTATTTCATCAATAGTTTCGGCTTTTGTACTTTTTGTTGAAAGGGCGGCAAGAAATGCCGAGTTCTGCGTAGGTGTAGTCTGACCCGACATAATTTCCGAAACTACCTGATAAGCCTCATTATACGTCAAATCCTGTTTGTCAACGATTTTCATAATTGCTTCTTTAATCATATTAATCAACTCCATTTATAAAATTGGAAAGCATAATTTTACCGTCAGGTGTCATGATTGATTCAGGGTGAAACTGAACACCGAAAATTTTATAGTCCCTGTGCTGAACCGCCATAATTTCACCGTCGTCCGCAACTGCCGTCACTTCGAGACATTCGGGGAGCGTTTCGGGATTTACGGCAAGTGAATGATATCTTGCAACGGGTGAATTTTCGTTTATTCCCCTGAAAATCGTGCAGTCTCCGACAAATTTCACAACCGACTGTTTACCGTGCATAAGTTTTTTTGCATACGTTACTTCCGCACCGTAAGCCGAACATATAGCCTGATGCCCGAGACATACGCCCAATGTCGGAATTTTACGGCAGACTGTTTTTGCAAGTTCAACAATAATACCTGCGTCTTCAGGTCTGCCCGGACCGGGGGAAATAATAATTTTGTCGGGAGCGAGCTTTTCTATTTCTTCAACAGTCATTTCGTCGTTGCGGATAACCTTTATGTCAGGACAGATTTCACCGATAAGCTGATAAAGATTATAAGAAAAACTGTCATAATTGTCAATCAGTAAAATCATAAATCTGCCTCCTCTGCAAGTTCAAGGGCATTTATAACCGCCTGTGCCTTGTTTATACACTCCTGATACTCTTTTTCGGGTACTGAATCGGCAACAATTCCCGCACCGCTACGGACAAAAACTTTTCCGTTTTTCTTGTATGCAATTCTTATTGCAATACAGGTGTCGAGATTTCCCGTAAAGTCGATATATCCGACAGCACCGCCGTAAATTCCACGCTTATTGTTTTCAAGTTCCGCAATAAGCTGACAGGCTCTTATTTTCGGAGCACCCGAAAGTGTTCCGGCAGGTAATACAGCACTTACAGCATCAAGTGCGTCGAATTTATCTTCAATAATTTCACCACGTACAGTTGAACCGATATGCATTACATGGGAATATCTTTCAATGCTGTGCAATTTTTCAACCTGTACAGAACCGAATTTACTGATTTTTCCCAAGTCATTACGACCCAAATCAACAAGCATATTATGCTCGGCAAGTTCCTTTTCGTCGGAAAGCAGACCCCTTTCAAGTTCAATGTCCTCTGCTTCTGTCTTACCACGTGGGCGAGTACCAGCTAACGGGAAAGTATGAAGAACACCGTTCTCAAGCTTGACAAGAGTTTCAGGTGAAGCACCTGCAATTTCAACGTCCGTTCCCGAAAAGTAAAACATATACGGCGACGGGTTTATTGTTCTCAGTACACGGTATGTGTTAAATAAACTCCCCTCAAATCCCGCACTTAGACGGTTTGAAAGAACAATCTGAAAAATATCGCCCTCATGAATATAGTGCTTTGCTTTTTCAACCATTTCACAGTATTTTTCTTTGTTGAAAAGCGGTGTAACTTCTGTAGTAAGGTGACTGACAGGCTCTTTTGCCTTTTCACCGTTTCTCAAAAGTTCGGCAAGCTGTCGGAGTTCAAGCTGTGCCTTTTTGTAGCCCGTTTCAGGTTCACTGAGATTCATATTAGCTATGAGTATTATTTTCTGGCGGAAATTATCAAAAGCAATTACCTTGTCAAAAAGCATAAGGTCAACGTCCTTGAAATTTTCGGTATCCTCTGTTTCAATCCTTACAGACGGTTCTGAATATCCGAGAAAATCGTAAGAGAAATAACCGACAAGTCCGCCCGTAAATGACGGCAGATAGTCAAACTTCGGGCTTCTGTAAGATGATAAAATCTGTCTTATCTGTTCTCTTGGGTCATCGGATTTCATTCTTATATCACCGATTTTCATATCATTACCGCAACAGGTGATTTCAAGTTTCGGTTCAAAACCTATAAAGGTGTAACGTCCCCACTTTTCTTTATCGGCAACCGATTCAAGCATATAGCAGTGGGAAGAAACGTTTTTGAGAATCCTCACCGCTTCTATAGGCGTACAGATATCGGACATAATTTCACAGCTTACAGGCAGAATGTCATATTTTCCGCTTTCCGCTGTTTTCTTGACTTTGTCAAACTCAGGTAAAAATTTCATAAATACACCTCCGAAAATTTACAAAATAAAAAGTCCCTGACAGATAATTAAAAATCTGTCAAGGACGAATAAAACTTATCCGTGGTACCACCTTGATTCATGGCACAAAAACCATGCACTTTAACGGAATACAAACATATCCCTGACGTTTAACGCACGTCATAACGTCGTAGAATACTCTGAAAAAACTTTCATTTGACTACGCCCTCAGCGGTCCATTTGATAACCTGTTTTTCACCTGACTCTCAGCATCGCAGGCTCTCTGTAGAAGCATAATTTATCTTTATCTCCACGTCAACGGTTTTAATATGTAAGTATTATATCACTGTAATTCCGATTTGTCAAGTGGTAAAAAAATAATTTATTTTTTTACAATAATATCCCGTCTTGAAATCATACTAAACATATGTTATAATAGAGATATAAACAAGTGAAAGGAGTAATGATATGAAAATTTCCACAAAAGGACGATATGCACTCAGAATGCTTTCAGACCTTGCCGTACACAATTCAGAGGGTTACATATCACTTAAAGACATTGCCGAACGTCAGAATATTTCAAAAAAATATCTTGAACAAATTGTACCCATGCTTACGGGAAACGGTATCATAAAAGCAAACCGTGGCAACAAAGGCGGTTATATGATTGCAGGAAAAGCGTCTGACTTAACTGTAGGAACGGTTCTCAGAGCAACCGAGGGCAGTCTCGCACCCGTTTCCTGTCTGGAATATGAACCGAACGAATGTGAAAGAATAAACGAATGTCCGACAATTGACATTTGGAAAGGTCTTTACAAGCTTATAACAGAATACCTTGACGGAATAACAATTCAGGATATCGTTGACAAAAACAATTCCGCAAACGGTGACAATTATTGCATATAATTTCTGAAAGACTGCTGTTAAAGGCAGTCTTTTTTTATTCAAACATGGGTGAAGAAAGGTAACGTTCTCCTGTATCGGGGAAAAGTACGACAATATTTTTGCCCTTGTTTTTGGGTCTCTTTGCAAGCTGTATTGCTGCCCACAATGCCGCACCCGAAGATATACCCACAAGTACACCCTCATTTCTTACCACCGCACGACCCTGTTCAAAAGAGTCCTCATTGCTTACCGTAATGACTTCATCATAAATATCTGTATTGAGAGTATCGGGAATAAATCCCGCACCTATACCCTGTATTTTGTGAGGACCTGCCTTTCCGCCTGAAATAACGGGGGAGCTTTCCGGTTCAACTGCAACTATTTTCACATCAGGATTCTTTGATTTAAGATATGCACCAACACCGCTGATTGTTCCTCCTGTTCCGACACCCGAAACGAATATATCAACTTTTCCGTCAGTATCTTCCCATATTTCGACACCTGTTGTCTTTTCGTGTGCGAGAGGATTCACAGGGTTTGAAAACTGTGACGGAATAAAACTGTCAGGGATTTCCTTTGCAAGTTCTTCTGCCTTTGCGATAGCGGCAGTCATTCCGCCTGCTCCGTCGGTGAGGACAACTTCAGCACCGTATGCTTTCATAAGGTTACGGCGTTCAATGCTCATTGTTTCAGGCATTGTGATAATAATACGGTATCCTCTTGCTGCTGCAACGGCGGCAAGACCTATGCCTGTATTTCCGCTTGTGGGTTCAATGATAACACTGCCTTTTTTAAGGATACCCCTTTCTTCTGCGTCATCAATCATAAACTTTGCCACTCTGTCCTTGGCACTTCCTGCGGGATTGAAGTATTCCAGTTTTGCAATAATTTTTGCATCAAGATTGTTGACCTTTTCAATGTTTGAAAGTTCAAGAAGCGGTGTTCTGCCTATAAGGTCGGTTACAGTCTTATAGATTTTCATAATAAAAACTCCTTTGTCTAAAACATATTACCTATGTAAATAGTATGATTATATTATAGCAAATATTCACGGTTCTGTCAATACTGTTTTAAAAAAACCGACATTCTTTATAATAAGAACGTCGGTTAAGCGTCAATGGATTATTCACCCATCTGAGTGGTATTTCTGGAAATTTCGGCAAATTCACCGTCAGGTACACAGTCAATGATTTCAAAAGCATTACTGTCATAATAGTACCATACACAAAGAGCGGCAAGACCCGGATTATCTTTCATGTTGATACAAAATTCAATTGTATCACCCTGCTTTGCACTGAGTTTGTCGCCGTATATTGCGAAACCGTTCATTGATGAGGGGTCTACTGCATCAGCGGCAACGTCACCGATTTTAATTGAACCGTTCATAATTGTATCGGGAACAATAGTCACACCTGCAATTGATGACAAAT
>JAGAQS010000025.1 GCA_017622635.1 Ruminococcus sp.
ATACACTCATAAACCGTATTAAACACTACCTTTACAGCAAAAAAGAATATACCCCCGAAAGTGAAAATTCATTCGCACCTGCTCTTTGCAGTCGTCTTGACAGAAATACGAGCGGGCTTGTCACTTCCGCAAAAAACGCCTCCGCACTGCGTGAAATAAATGAAGCCATAAAACATGGCAATGTACACAAAATATATCACTGTGTTACCGTTTCACCACCGCCGAAAAGTTCTGACATTATTTACGCATACCACAAAAAAGACGACACACGCAATATTGTGCGTATTTCAGACACACCTGCCGAAAATTTCAGGGAAATAAAAACGGGTTACAAAGTACTTGCACAGAAATCGGGTCTGTCACTTCTCGAAGTAACGCTTTTCACAGGCAGAACCCACCAGATAAGAGCCCACCTCGCACATATAGGTGCGAATATTCTCGGTGACGGAAAATACGGCAATGTCAACGCAAACAAACGACACGGCGTATTCCGTCAGGCATTGTGTGCATACTCACTTAAATTTGAACTGCCCGAAAATTCACCGTTTTCATATCTGAACAGTATTGAACTTCATGCACCTAAACCTGACTTTGAAAAATTCTTTGATTAATATATAAAATAATATCCGCACTATTGACTTTTGCAATTTAAAGTGATATGATTAAACTATCAGATAAAGAAAGGTTTGATTTTTTATGAATATTCTCGTTGTCGGACTTGGTTTAATAGGCGGTTCAGTCTGTAAGGCACTGAAAAAATATACATACCACAATGTTACGGGCTGTGACATAAATCACGATATTGAAGAAAACGCCCTCCGTGATGTTGCTGTTGACGAGGCTTTCAACGGAAGTTACAGCGGTTTCGACCTTGTTATTATATCGCTCTTTCCCGAAACAGCAGAAAAATTCTTTGCCGAAAATGCAGGAAAATTTGATAAGAACACTCTTATTACTGACGTTTGTGGAATAAAGGGCAGTTTTTCCGAACGTATGAAATCAACGGCAGAAAAAAACGGTTTAAGGTATGTCGGTATTCACCCTATGGCAGGTAAGGAGTTCGGCGGTTATGCAAACAGTACGGCAGACCTTTTTGTAAAGGCTAATTTCATAATAGCACCGTTTGAGGACACCAGAGACGAAGATGTTGAACTGCTGAGAAATTTAGCCTCTGAAATCGGTGCGGGAAAAGTTGTTATTACAAGCCCCGAAAATCACGACAAAATGATAGCTTATACTTCACAGCTTGCACATATAGTGTCAAGTGCATATGTAAAAAGTCCCGAACTTAACCTCGAATGTGGTTTCAGCGGGGGAAGTTTTCAGGATATGACAAGAATCGCAACAATGAACGAAAAAATGTGGACTGACCTTTTTATGCAGAACTGCGACAATCTTCAGTTTGAACTTGATACGCTTATAGACAATCTTCTTAAATACCGTGACGCTCTCCGCAACAAAGACGCAGAAACCATGAAAGAACTCATAGCAGAGGGAAGAAAGTTAAAGGAAAACAATCTCCGTCACCGTGTCGGACAGCCTAACTGATGTAACAAATATCTTATCTTCGGCATAAAATGGTATGAGAGAAAATCTCAATCCAACTGAAAGGAACAATCTTATGCCAAAGGTATTTTTAAGTCCCTCAACGCAGGAGTGGAATCAGTACGCTACCAGTGGCAATGAAGAGCTTTATATGAATCTGCTTGCAGACAGAATAGAACCGTATCTGCGTTCAAGCGGTATAACGTTTGTACGCAATGACCCTTCACGTAATTTAAACGGTGCTATTCAGGATTCAAATGCCGCATATTATGACGTACATCTTGCACTCCATTCAAACGCCGCTCCCGAACATCTTGCCGGTCGTCTGAGAGGCATTGATATATATTTCGCCCCGAAAAGCAAAGACAGTGAATATCTCGCCAACATAATAGCGAACAATTTAAAAAGCATATACCCTCTTCCTGACAAGGTAAACGCCGTACCTACCGCAACACTCGGTGAAGTTCTCAGAACAAACGCCGTTGCGGTACTGTGTGAGCTCGGATACCATGACAATTATGCAGATGAGGCGTGGCTGAAAAACAATCTTGACATTATAGCAAGAAATATTTCCCGTTCCCTCTGTGACTACTTCGGAATACCACTTATTTCCCCTACGGCTGTCAGATGGGGTACTGTAATAACAGACGGTTCGGGTCTCAATATCAGACAATTCCCGAATACTTCTTCTGCCGTTATCGGTTCAATTCCAAACGGTGCAACCGTCATGATTAACGGTGAAACAGACGGTTGGTACGTGGTAAACTATAACGGAACGACAGGATATTCAAGCAGTGAATTTATTTTCATATGAAACAAAAAAGGCTTTCTGCAAATATGCAGAGAGCCTTTTATATTCGGGAAATACGGGAAATAATTTACTTTTCGGAACGTGAATCAGTTGTCCTGTTCCGCTGTGATTTGTACTTTGATTTTTTCTTTCTGTTTCTGTAAAGAACATACGAATAAATACACATGAGAATATAAATAGCACAAAGTACAAAAGAAACAGTAAACGCAGTTCTGAACCACTTTGATTTTGGGAATTGAGTCACGGCAAAAATATTGTATTTTGACGTCGAACGTTTTACGTCGGAGATCGCCACAAGTTCAACAGTACCGAGTTCTTCGCCGTTGTACTTCAATGTCACCTCTCCCAGCGGTTCACCCTTTTTAACGGGTGCTTGAAGTGATTTCTTATACCACCTGATATCATACTTGTTTACAACAGACGTGTCGATTTCGTCATACCATAAAAGTGAAAATTCTTCTTTCGGACGTGCAAGCACATAGTCGTTACCGTCTGCCAGTTCTACGGGAATTTCACCGACTTCGGCGGTATCGGCAAGAAGTACCTGATATGATATATGGGTAAAAGCCCAGTCGAAAAGGGTTGTTGCGTCATCAATATGTGAATAGACGGGGTTTCCGTCCGCATCACTGTAAGGAGAGTTCATAAGAACCGCCAGATAATTATTGCCGTCCTTGCTTGCAAGAGAGATTATACTTCTTCCTGCGTTTTCGAGATTGGCTGTTTTTATGCCTTTGGCGGCATTGTAATAACTGTCACTTTCGGGGTTCATCATTTCGTTTGAATGTTTCCATGTCCACGAATTGAAGTCTTCATGATTGGTATCGTTCGGAACAGAAGGTTTATATTCGTAAGTTGTCGCAATCTGTTCAAAAAACGGAACGGTGAGGGCGTACTCTGTAAGTTTTACCATATCACGTGCAGTTGTATACTGATTTGCATCGTACATACCTGTAGAATTTGTGAAGTGTGTGTTTTCAAGTCCTATTTCTTCGGCTTTCTGATTCATACTGTTAACAAAATTATCAACATTACTTCCGCCGATATAATAGGCAAGAGTTTGTGAAGCCTCCACCGATGATGTGAGCATCATTGCGTAAAGCAGGTCAGTTACGGTAAACACATCACCGTTATATATTTCAGCGGTACGGACATCTTCGGGATACTCACTGTTATAAAGTATATCGGAATATACTTCTTCATTCATTGTAATTTCCTGATTCAAATTTTCACAGTTTTCAATGGTGATAACCGCCGTCATAATATTTACAAGCGGTCCGGGCATCTGCTTTTCGTCGGCGTTTTTCTCATTTATCACGGTATTGGTATCACGGTTGACCAATATGACCGACTCACTCTGAAGCGGGGTTTTCAGTGTAAAATTAATTGCGTTTGCACTCGGTACACAAAGAAGCGGCACTGTCATAACCAAAGCCGCAAGTGCTGATAAAATTTTCTTCATACTTTCTCCTTTAATTAATGCGGTTTCCGCAGAATAGTTTGATACATATATTATAACAGATATTTTCACAATTTTAAAGCCTTTTTCAAAAAAAATTTTTTTCTCTTTACGTCAGACTGCAAATATGTTAAAATAGACTAAGAAATTATTACAAAAAACGGAGGTATTAAAATGATTTACGTTACGGGTGACACTCACGGAGATATTGAACGTTTCAAAGTTCCCGAATTGAAAAAACTGCACAGAGGTGATACACTTATTATATGCGGTGACTTCGGTTTCCTCTGGGACAACTCCAAAAAAGAAGCGTCGGCACTTAAAAAACTCATGTCCAAAGATTATACCATTGCCTTTATCGACGGCTGTCACGAAAATTTCGACCTGCTTGAAGCTTACCCCGAAACTGAATGGAACGGTGGAAAAGCCCGTTATATAGGCGGAAATATATATCATCTCATGCGTGGGCAGGTCTATACGATAGAAAACAAGAAAATATTTACTTTCGGCGGTGGTCACAGTCATGACTACGATTTCAGACATGACAGTAAAAACTGGTGGGAACGTGAACAGCCTACCCATGACGAAATAACAACCGCCCTCAAAAGTCTTTCCGACAATGACAACAAGGTTGACTATATCATAACCCATGAACCGCCTGCATCACTTAAAGACTGTCTGGGGGTTGACGTTTTTGAACGTCTTGAAGTACACGCTTTCTTTGAGGAAATAATAAGAACGTGCCAATATGAAAAATGGTTTTTCGGAAAGTGCCATATAGACAAGCATATACCAATTAAATTTTATGCAGTATTCAACAATATTATTACACTGTAGTGATATTTTCACGTACTCCCGAATATTTATTATTATCTTTAAATATTAAATAAAGGAGTACATATGAAAAAATTCAATTTTACAGATTTTATGATTTTTATTATCACAGCTGAACTTACAGGGGCAGTTTCCGCACTTATATCAGGTGATTTCTCATCTCTTTACTCACATATAACACAGCCTCCCCTGTCACCTCCTGCCTATGTGTTTCCTGTTGTATGGGCGATACTTTACGCACTTATGGGTATATCCGCATATATGATTTATCAGACAGGAAAAAGTTCCCTGAAAATCTACATAATACAGCTTGCAGTAAATTTTTCATGGAGCATAATTTTCTTCAGATTCAGACTTTTCATACTCGCTTCAATAGTTTCAATAATTCTGTTTATACTTGTCGCAACAATGATTTGTGTATTTTCAAAAGTCAGAAAAATTTCAGCCTTTTTAAACATTCCCTATCTTTTATGGAGTACTTTCGGAGCATATCTTGCCACGGGAGTATGTATTCTGAACTAAAATATTTTCTATTTTAAGTCATATATTATTCCATTATTTTTGTATTGATTTAATTATAGTATCGTGCTATAATATAAATATCCCAAGAGGGAAATGTATAAAGGAGGTTTAAGATATGTGCTGTAATGAACTTTTTAAGCTTATCTGCAACCTTTTCAAGAACTGCAACTGTTAAGCTGATACGTAAAAATACATAAGGAGGTCTGACGATATGTGCTGTAACGAACTTTTTAAGCTTATCTGCAACCTTTTCAAAAACTGCAACTGTTAATCAATAACAAAAAATCCCCTGAATCATCAGGGGACTTTTGTTTTATAAATTAAATACCGCCGAAAAATCATGTCAGAATTTTATTGACTTTTTTATTCAGACGTGATAAAATGTATCATAAAGACTGTTACAGGCAATATGATACTAATAAAGGAATGATACAATGTGATTAATAAGGCGGAACTTCCTCCCTGCCCCGTTGAAACTACCCTGACTCTAATCGGCAACAAATGGAAGGTATTGATTATCCGTGATTTATTAAACGGTACAAAACGTTTCGGAGAACTTAAAAAATCAGTGACAGGAATTTCTCAAAAAGTTCTCACCGCAAACCTTCGTGATATGGAAAAGAACGGTTTGCTTACAAGAAAAATTTTTCCTGAAGTTCCGCCAAAAGTTGAGTATACTTTAAGTGAACTCGGATACAGTCTGTCACCGATTCTGGACGTTCTGGCACAGTGGGGAACGGACTTCAAACAGAATATACAGTAAAAAGTCTCCTGAATCGTCAGGGAACTTTTTTTATATCAGATTATTTATATTGTCCTAAATTTCAAGACAGGAATCTTCAACTTCAAGTGTGGTTTCATCGTCAAAGAAACGACTGCCTCCTGCTAACTGGTCAATCAGTGATACTATGTCAACAACATATTCAATCGGCACAATTCCTGCTGTTTTCCATTCAGGAATTTTATTTGACAGAAAAAATTTTATTTTTTCATAATCTTCATTGCTGAAAGCATCGTCCATTCTAAGTTTTACAAGAAAATTTTCTACTGTTTCACTGAAATTCAAAATATCACCCCTGACTAATATTTTATAATTTTTTCTGAATCCTGCGTCTTGAATTCCCTTGAAATAACAAAAAATAAAAGCATCTGAAACAATCAGATGCTTGAAAGAGGCGCCACCCAGATTTGAACTGGGGCTCAGGGTGTTGCAGACCCACGCCTTACCACTTGGCTATAGCGCCGTATTGG
>JAGAQS010000216.1 GCA_017622635.1 Ruminococcus sp.
ACCACTTACAGAACCACCGCCGTGGTCCCAGAGAATAAGCTCATTTCTGTTTGCAGGGAAATTTGTATTGCAGTACTTTATAAAATCCGAAAGTGTTTTCGGGTCTGTCATTGACTTTGAACCGTCGTCGGAAACAAGACTGACAAGTTTTCCGTCTTTAATCTGATAAATCTGATTCACCAACGAACTGATATTATTTGACTGCCATGAAGAACAACCGCCCGTATATATTATAATGTCAATGTTTTTACCGAGACTTGCGGCTTTCATTTCCTCAATGTCGGAAGATGCCATTTTGTACTTTGATTCAAGGTCAGTACCGCACATATAGACCATTATTGTTATTTTGTCCTGATTATTGCCGAGTATCTTTGTACGCTTTTCACGTGAACCCTTTGCAACGGAAGTGTCGGCTTTTGTTTCCGAGCTTGCCGAATAGCCTGACGTATCGGGTTTATCGGAGTTACCGCCGAGAAATCCGCCTTTTAAAATCATAAGCACAAGTGCTAACAATAATGTTCCTACGCCACCGCCTGCGGCTGCACGTTTCACACCTCCCGAAGATTTTTTACCTGAATAATCCTGTCCGCCTACACTGCCCGTACCGAGTCCGCTACCTCTTTTGTGGACACCGTTTCCGCCTGATGTCACATTCTTTTCCCTTGAACGTGGTCTTTTCTGTTCCATAGAATCCTCCTGTAATCTTTTTATTTATTTTACCATTTATACACGGATTTGTCAATAAAAAAAGGACGGACATTATCCGCCCCCTTATTATTTTTAGCCGAACATTTCAGCCGATTCAAGACCTGTTTTAACATTTCCCCGAACTATGATAGTGTGTCCCCAGAACATATCGTCATCATCATAGAACACTAAAAAATCGCCGTTGCTGTTAAAAGATATATCACACGTTGAAATTCTTTCGGCAAACTCTTTTTCTGTAATTTCGTGAACAGTTTCATTTTCCTCGTCTGACTCGTCCTCATCATATTCACTTTCAAGCCAGTCGTTTGCAAGTTCTGTCATTTCATGTGCCACAAATTCACGGATTTTTCTGTTCCACTCCTGACGGTTGTTATAAAACTCCTCTGCAATAGCAATCACAAGCATTTCATTTGCATCATCATTTTCAGAATCAAAGCTGATTTTAATATTGTCTCCGCACCATTCAACGTCGTTTTCAGTTTCATAACGTTCTAATCCTTTATCAAGAATAAGTTTTCCAAATATCTCTGAATTTATTGAAACTTCTTTTTTGTATTCTGTGAGCAGGTTTTCAAGAAATTCATTCTTTTCATTTTTGGAAATTATTTCAGTGACATAAAGACTGCTCATGCGTTTTTCATTGTTAACCCAAGGTTCTCCACCGTCAATAAGTTTAGGCAGTCTTGCTTTTATTCTGTAAATAATATCACCTTTCTGAAAATTTTTGTCTGACTCGTAATCTTCCACAGACCAGTCCAGCTTGCTTTTTATACTGCTTGTACGACCGCTTTCAACTTCAATATAACCCAGAATATCGATTGATTTAGTCCAGTAATTTTCATCACCAATACATGAACCGTAAGTTCCGCCGACAGTCATAACTAAAAATTCTTTTTCATCTTCATGAAAATATTTATTTACATTTTCGGGAACATTTTCCATACCTATTCTGCTCATTATTTTCCTCCTGAAAATTATTTTAATTTTATTTTAACATTTATATACGGTTTTGTCAAGCTTTTTGTTGACATTTCAATTCAGATATGCTATAATATACGAAAAATTTTACAGGAGGTGTTGCAGATGTCAATGATTAAAATTGATAACCTTACTTTTTCATACGAAACAAGCTATGGCAATATTTTTGAAAACGTTAATTTGCTGATTGATACGGACTGGAAATCCGGACTTGTCGGCAGAAACGGCAGGGGAAAAACTACCTTTCTGAACCTTCTCATGGGAAAATATGAATACAGCGGGAAAATTACCGCCTCTGTGGGATTTGCATATTTCCCTTACCCTGTGGCATCTCCCCAGCGGCTGACTTCGGAAATTCTGGAGGAAGTGTG
>JAGAQS010000217.1 GCA_017622635.1 Ruminococcus sp.
GAATCTCCATGCAAGGAATGACGGACTGCATGGAGCAATAAAAAAATCCGTCGTACCTTGCACTTATTATTATAAATAAATTCAAGGAGCAGGGTATTATGAAAAATATTTTTTATGATTTGAAGTCATTTTTTATTTTATGGATTACACAGTCATTTTCCGCACTCGGAAGTGCAATGACCAATTTTGCACTTGTTATATGGATATATCAACATAGCGGTTCGGCACTCACAACATCTATGCTTACTGTATGTTCATATTCACCTTATGTTATTATGAGTATTTTTGCAGGAGCGGTAAGCGACAAATGGAACAAGAAAACAATCATACTTGTATGTGACAGTCTGGCGGCGGTATGTACCGTTACGGTAATGATACTTATTAAAAACAACTGTTTGCAGGTCTGGCATCTGTATCTGATAAATGCTCTTAACGGTCTTATGAATACAGTTCAACAGCCTGCTTCCGATGTTGTGGCAACACTTCTTGTACCTGAAAAATACTATCAGAAAACAAGCGGTATGCGTTCTTTTTCCAATTCACTTGTAACCGTTCTGACTCCTGCATTTGCGTCTGCACTTATGTCTTTTTCAGGAATTGAAACTGTAATTTTCTTTGACCTTGCAACGTTCACAACGGCTTTTGTTGTACTGTTGTTTTTTATTGAGATTCCCGAAACGGAAAAAGAGAGTAAAGAAACGGAAGATTTTTTTAAGTCTGTGAAGAGCGGAATTTTATGGCTGAAAAAAAACAAAGGTATTCTGTGGCTGATGATTTTTCTTTCGGCAATAAATTTTATTGCGTCGGTTTATGAGTCGGCACTGCCTGCAATGATTCTTTCAAAAAAGAACGAAACGGCACTCGGTGCTGTAAATACCTGTGTTGGAATTACCACACTTATCGGAAGTATTATTGTTACTTTAATGCCTGAACCGAAAAACAGGGTAAAAGTAATATGCAGTTGTTTGTTTTTTTCAATGAGTACTGAAAACTTTCTGCTTGCTTTCGGCAACAGTACGGTCATATGGTGCATGGGTGCATTTTTAGGCTGGATATTCATACCCGTCATGAATGCAAACATGGACGTTATTTTCCGCACAAACGTCCCGACGGATATGCAGGGCAGAATATATTCAGTAAGAAATACATTACAGTTTTTTACTATACCCCTTGGCTATTTTACGGGCGGTTTTCTGCTTGACAATATCTTTGAACCTCTTGCATCAGGAGAAAACTTCTTTGTAAAAACTTTTTTCGGTACTGAAAAAGGTGACGGTGCATCTTTTCTTTTCTTCATAGCAGGAATTGCAGGTGTAGCCGTATGTTTTGTTTTCAGCCGAAACAGATACATCAGAAAAATGAAATGATACTGCAATAAAAGAATCGGTAAGTACCGGTTCTTTTTTTATACGCCCGTTTTGCTTGACAATTACGGTGATATGGGATATAATATATTAAATCATTTTTTTCGGAGGTGAAAGACAAGATGGACAATGCCCCTGACGGCAGTATTCCAAATAATTATGACATACGCTCCGTTAGTGAAAAATTGGAGTAAATTTTTTTATGTTCTGATTTTCACAAACAATTTTATTTAATTACGGAGGTTTTTATTATGTCATGGCAGATAATTCTGCAAATTGTATTTATAATTATATGTGCGGTTCTCACAACTGCCGAATCAGCGTTGATTTCACTGAACGACTCACGTCTTGAAAAACTTGCGGAATCGGGTGGAAAAAAAGCACGCCGTCTGAAAAAAATAGCGGATAATCCGAACCGTTTTTTATTATCCTCACAGACGGCAGTAAAACTTTTTGAATTTATTTCGGCAGGACTTGCGGCAGTAAGTTTTTCGGGCAGACTTGCAGGTGTTTTCAGTGGTATTCCGAAGAATACGGCAGGAATAATTTCGGCTGTAACAATTCTTCTGATTATGACGTTTCTGATTATGACTTTTGTTGAATTTATTCCGAAACGTCTTGCATCGAAGAACCCCGAAAAAATTGCACTGCGTTTTTCGGGAATACTTCTGACCGTATCGGTTATTTTCATGCCGTCCGTCAGGATTATGAGCGCTGTTTCATGCGGTATATTAAAACTTGTCGGTGTCAATCCCGAAAAAGCCGAAGAAACTGTAACCGAAGAAGAAATTTTAATGATGTCGGACGCAGGTGCGGAAACAGGTGCTATTGATGAGAACGAAAACCGTATTATAAAAAACGTCTTTGCATTTGACGATATGACGGCAGGTCAGATATGTACACACCGTACTGAAGTATCGGTTTTATGGGAAGATGATGATGCGGAAGTATGGGAGGAAATCATTCACCGTACAAGACACTCTGTTTTTCCCGTATGCAGTAAGAGTATTGACAATGTAACGGGTATTCTAGACGCAAAGGATTACTTCCGTACAGACAAGAAAAATCATGACGAAATCATTAAAAACGCTGTACATGAACCCTATTTCGTTCACGAGAATATGAAAGCAGACCGTCTTTTTGCACACATGAAAATGAATAACAATGACCATTTTGCAGTAGTTGTTGACGAATACGGCGGAATGAGCGGTATTATAACAGTCACGGACCTTGTTGAAAAAATTGTCGGTGAATTTGCCGACGACGACGAAGAACCTTTTGAAAAAATAATGAAAACGGGTATATCCGCATGGACGGTACACGGTTCTGTTACAATCGGTGAAGTATGTGACACACTTGAAATTGAATTGCCTGTTGACAGAAATGAAACTTTCGGGGGTTATGTAATTGCCGAACTCGGTGATATCCCGAAAAACAATGAAAAAATTTCAGTCGATTCGGACGGTCTCCACATTGAAATACTACAGATAAAACATCACCGTGTTGAGCTTTGCAGGGTTACAAAGTCCGAAAAAACCGAAAGTATAAAAGAGGATTCGGATTCATGAGAGAAATGAAAGACAGTGGAATTGAATGGATAGGAAAAATTCCAAATAATTGGTATGTGAAAAGGGTAAAACATGCTTTTAACAGAAAAAATGAAAAAGCCATGCAGGAAAATCCAGTTATATTATCTTTGGCAAGAAGTGGGGTGAAAGAACGTGACGTTTCAACTAATGAAGGGCAGATTGCTGAAAGTTATTATAACTATAATCCTGTTGATATTGATGATTTGCTTATAAATCCCATGGACTTATACAGCGGGGCAAATTGCAGTATTTCAGAAGTTAAAGGCGTTATTAGTCCCGCATACATTAATCTGAGATATAGAGAAGATATAAATCCAAGGTTTTATGATTATTATTTTAAGGTTCAATATTGGTTAATGGCTTTCTTTCATACGGAAAAGGAGTTTCATACGAGAATAGGTGGACTTTAAATGTAGAAACATTAATGAATTATCCTATTATTGTTCCTGATTATGAGGAACAGTGCAAGTTATCTTTTTATCTTGACGACAAATGCACGAAAATAGACACCATAATAGAAAAACAGCAGAAAATCATTGAAAAGCTGAAAGCCTACAAATTCTCACTGATTACGGAAACGGTCACAAAAGGTCTGAATCCTGATGTTAAAATGAAAGACAGTGGGGTTGAATGGATTGGAAAAATTCCTGAACATTGGAAAGTAACTAAATTTAAATATTTTTCTTTGGAAATAGGAGACGGAATACACACAACACCAAAATATGATTCAGCAGGTAAAATTTATTTTGTGAATGGTAATAATATCGGTCTTGACAATTTAATTTTCAAGGATAATACAAATAAAATAAATGAAAAAGAATATAAAAATTATAAACTTCCTTTACTGACGACAGATACAATTTTGATTGCATTGAATGGTGCAACATATGGAAAAACATCGTTTTATTATAACGAAAAAATACTGCTTGGAAAAAGTGCAGGATATATTACGTTAAAGACAACTGAAAACAAACGATTTGTAAGATATTATTTGCAAAGCAATGTGGCTAAACTAATAATGAAAATAAGCCTGCTTGGTTCAACTATTGCAAATTTGTCATTAAATACACTAAAAAATTTTTCAATGCCTTATCCATCAAAATCAGAACAACAAGAAATCGCCGACTATCTTGACAAAAAATGCAGTGCAATAGATTCAGCCATTGAGAAAAAACAGGCAATTATTGAAAAACTTAAAGAGTATAAAAAGTCCCTGATTTATGAAGTTGTAACAGGAAAAAAGAAATTATAAAAAATACGAAAGAGGTATAAAAATATGAAAGTAAAATTTCATCTTCCCGACTTTTCGGGGCATTTAATGTTTAATCTTGTTTTTATAGATATACTTCAACGCCATGCGGAGTACTTCCGTGAGGGTGTTGAAATTGCGTCTGTATACGGAACATTTCCGCCGGCTATCTGGAACGGAGGACGTATGCAGGAGGGCAACTGTGACAGAAGATTTGTAAAGTCCGTTGTAAAAGCTTTCAACGAAAGAAATATCCCGTTAAGATTCACATTCACAAACCCCATGCTTGAAAAAAAGCATCTCAATGACGATTTCTGCAACATGATAATGAACGTCGCAAACAATGGTATGAATGAAGTTATAGTAGCGTCCCCGCTTCTTGAGGACTACATAAGAAAAAATTATCCTAAATACAAAATCACAAGTTCAACGTGCAAGAGAATTACTGACTTTGACACCCTCACCAATGAAATAAGCAAGGACTATAATATTATCGTAATTGACTATGATTTCAATAACAGATTCGACATACTGGAAAAAATTCCGCACAAGGAAAAATGTGAAATCCTCGTAAATGCCTGTTGTGAACCTGCCTGTAAAAGACGTTCGGAACATTACAGGTCGTTGGGTCTGCAACAGATTGCCTATTCAAACCATATGAGAAAATACCCCGATAAACCGTTCAATTCGGAAAAACTTGTCCTTGAACACCCCGAAATTGAAAAAATTGCCGATTGTCATTGTATGGGAAGAACTATATTTGACATAAAAAATTTAAGTACACATATAACTCCCGATGATATATGGGAAAAATATGTCCCTATGGGTTTCAGTCAGTTCAAAATTGAGGGACGCACCTTTGATATATTCAACCTTATGGAACATTATCTTTACTACATGATAAAACCCGAATTTAAAGAAAAAGTACGTTATAAATTCTTAAAGCAACTTGTGGCAAACGAAGTTATTACAGTACATGAATAACTGTATTTTTGTTCATAAATTGTTTACAATTTTATTTACTCCGAAAATACACAATAGTTACTTTGAGGTAACTATATTACCTGAAAGTGCGTACTTGTAAAAATTTTCACTCTGTGATATTATAAAATTACAGAAAGGCGATAAACCTTAAAAATGTTTTACGGAGGTAATAATTATGGCAAATTACAAAAAAATAAGCGTTGCCGACAACGCAAGAACAGAACTTCATGACAGTCTCGGTCTTACAGGTGCGGAAATAAGTGTAAATGAACTTCCGGCAGGAACAGGTGTTCCGTTTGTTCACTCACATAAGCAGAATGAAGAAATTTATGCAGTTCTTGAGGGTAACGGAAAAGCTGTTATTGACGGTGAGGAAATCGCACTTACAGCAGGTGAGTGGTTACGTGTTTCACCGTCCGCAAAGAGACAGTTTTCAGCATCTGCCGACAGCGGTATAAAGTATGTCTGTATTCAGGTGAAAGAAAATTCACTTGACTGTTATACAGCAGACGACGCTGTTATAGGCTGAGTTTATTCTGATATTATACTCCCCTGACATTATATTCTGTCGGGGGAGTTTTTTTTGTGTTGATTATTTACAGAATACTTGTATTCAGATGGAAAAAATGATATAATAAAATCTGAAAAACAATTATACGGAGTTATTTATATGAATTACAGAATACGAAAAATCAAAACTGACGAATATAAAATACTTGATGATTTTCTTTATGAGGCTATTTTTATTCCGAAAGGTATTGAACCGCCCCCGAAATCAATTATTAAAAAGCCTGAATTACAGGTGTATGTTGAAAATTTCGGCAAAAAAGATGCCTGTTGTCTCGTTGCCGAAAAAGACGGTAAAATTATCGGTGCTGTGTGGGTTCGCATTATGGACGACTATGGACATATAGCCGACAATATTCCGTCGCTTGCAATATCCTTGTACAAGGAATTTCGTGGGCATGGAATAGGAACAGCTTTACTTGACAATATTCTTTCACTGCTGAAATCGGAAAATTATGAAAAAGTTTCGCTGTCCGTACAAAAAGAAAACTATGCATACAGAATGTATCTGAAAGCAGGTTTTGAGGTTGTTGACGAAAATGACGAAGAATATATTATGTTATGTGATTTGAAGAAAAGAGGAATCAATTAAAAAATGTCAGCTGAAAATAATACAACAGGACAAAAAATAAGAACATTGTTAATATCATACGGTGAAGTATGTATAATGCTTTTGATTGGACAGATATTGGGTATGTTTATAATGGGTTTTATATCGGGTATTCTTAATATCTTTATATCTGATATAGATACGTCTGACATATGGGAAACTGCTGTTGATTACGGCTCTTTCATAGGCATATGGCTTGTGACATTATTGTTTCTTAAACTGAAAAGAAAGAAACGTCCGATATTGCAGGCAGTCGGCACAAAACCCGACGGAAACAATATATTTAAATTTCTGTTCGGTATTTTAATCGGTTTTGCACTGAATGGAGTTTGTATTCTTGTGGCATGGCTTCACGGTGATATTGTCATGCATTTTGAAAGTTTCAGACCGTTATCATTTGTGTTTATATTTGCAATGGTACTTATACAGTCGTCTGCGGAAGAACTTACGTGCAGAGGATTTCTTTATCAGATACTTATACAAAGGTTTAAAAGCCCTGCTGTTGCAATTCTCGGAAACTCCCTGTTGTTTGCCTCCCTGCATCTCGGCAACAACGGTATAACCGTACTTTCATTTGTTGATATCTGTCTGTCGGGCATACTGTTTTCACTTATGGTTTATTATATGGACAGCCTATGGTGTGCATTTGCAGGGCATACGGCTTGGAACTTCACACAGGCTATAATATTCGGTCTGCCAAACAGCGGAAATCCTGCTGTATATTCTGTTTTTAAAATAGATTTGGACAATTCAAAAAACAGTTTTGCATATAACGTCATATTTGGTATAGAGGGTACGGTTTTATCTGTAATAGTACTTGCACTGGCGTGTATGGCGTTGTATCTGTGGGGCAGAAAATACGGCAAAAAACCTTATAATATATGGGAGGAAAACAATGAGCTGGTCACTGGAATTAATCAGAACTAAAACCAACACTGAACCTTATGACGATGAAAAAGAAGAAGATGTTATACCGTTCATGAAAAGCGAAATACTGGACTGTATCAATGATATTCATGAAATAATTAATATCAGCATTGAAGATGCTGAAAGTGACTTTGTACACGTATACGGTGAAAAATGGAGAGTGGAAATTTGTTTCTGGAAAGAATGTCTGTATTCTGAAAAAGACATGACATATTATACAATAGAATTGCAGATACGTGGCGGTACTGAACCGAAAGAATTTTTATCATTATTTACAGAAAAACTCCGTGCAAGGCTTTTTGATATGCACGCCGGAATTTTCTGGACTTGTAACGGGTCGGGATTTTCAGAATGGAAAAATCTCTGTGACAGAATAGTAAAGGAGTTGTCTGATGAAAAAGGTAAAAATAAATGATTTCAGATTTTTCAATAACGTGTACGGCAGGGAATATTACTACTATTTCAGACTTGATAATTCAAGTATAGTAAGCAGGGACGAATTAAATTCCGCATACGGTTTTGACAATTCAATTTTTGCGGATTTGTGGGAACTGCGGTACTCTTACGATATTATACCCGTTTTCTGCGTTAATTATAATGAAATTCTGCTTGAATATCTCCGCAGTATGAAAAACAGGGAGATTGACAGAATAACAAGACACATGACAGGTGACAAATTATGGTTGTGGTTTGACAGACGTTCGGAAACTGACCGTTCTTTTTCTGACTGGGACAAATATTGTGACAATAAAATTATTGAACTTGCTGTCAAGTGGTGCGAGGAGAATAATATTCCATATATAATATAAGAATATTTATACGGAAAAATTTCATTTTACCCCTTGACAAATATAAAATAATGATGTATAATGTGTAAAGTGATTTTGGATTACACCCGACAGGAGTTTCAGAATATGGCAAAGGAACTTAAATTTGTAATGCTTCTTGACTGCTATGGCGATTTACTTACGGAGCATCAGAGAAATATAATGGAACTCTATTACTGTGAGGATTTGTCACTTGCAGAAATCGGAAACCCGTTGGGAATCACACGTCAGGCAGTTCGTGACATTATAAAGCGTACCGAAAACATTCTACTGAACTATGAGGAAAAACTCGGTTTTGCCGAACGTCTTGAAAAAATGCGTGAATGTTTCGGAAAAATAAACACAACTGCACGGCTTATTGAAAACGAAAATATCAGAAAAACTATTGCAGACGAAATAAAAAACGGTCTTGATTTATTGTAAATTGGAGGAAATCGCATGGCATTTGAAGGTCTTTCCGAAAAACTGAATAACGTCTTTAAAAAGCTGAAGTCAAGAGGAAAGCTTACAGAGAGCGATGTAAAGGAGGCTATGCGTGAAGTCCGTCTTGCACTCCTTGAAGCTGACGTAAGCTATAAGGTAGTAAAGGACTTCGTAAAGGGTGTTACGGAACGTGCTGTAGGCGAGGACGTTCTCGCCAGTCTTACTCCTGCACAGCAGGTCATCAAAATCGTAAATGAGGAACTCTGTTCACTCATGGGCAACAGCAATGCACGTATAAATTTCGCTTCAAAGCCCCCTACGGTTATAATGATGTGTGGTTTGCAGGGTTCAGGTAAAACAACCCACTCCGCAAAACTTGCAAAACTCCTCAAAAAAGAGGGTCACAGACCATTGCTTGCAGCCTGCGATATATATCGTCCTGCCGCTATAAATCAGTTGCAGGTTGTCGGACAGAAAGCCGACGTAAAAGTTTTTGAAATGGGACAGATTGACCCCGTTATAATTGCAAAACAGGCTCTTGCCTATGCAAAAGATTATGGTCACGACATTTTAATTATAGATACTGCCGGTCGTCTGCACATTGATGAAGCTCTTATGCAGGAACTTGTAAATATAAAGGAAGTTACAAAGCCTGATGAAATTATGCTTGTTGTTGACGCTATGACGGGTCAGGACGCTGTAAACGTTGCAAAGTCCTTTGACGACGCTGTAGGTATAACAAGTGTTCTTATGTCGAAACTTGATTCGGATACAAGAGGCGGTGCAGCACTTTCAGTACTTGCCGTTACGGGCAAACCGATTAAATTCGTCGGAATGGGCGAAAAACTCGACGATTTTGAACAGTTTCATCCCGAAAGAATGGCATCACGTATACTCGGCATGGGCGATGTTCTCACCCTTATTGAAAAGGCTGAAAACGTAATGTCACAGAAAGATGCCGAAAAGCTTACAAAAAAATTCAAGGAAAATACTTTCGACATGGACGACCTACTTGACCAGATGAAACAGATTAAAAAACTCGGTTCAATGAAGTCCATACTCGGAATGTTACCGGGATTAAGCGGTAAAATCAATGAGGACGATATAGACGAAAAACAGTTCGACAGAATTGAGGCTATTATATACTCAATGACCAAGGCAGAACGTGCGAAACCGTCGATAATCAACCCGTCACGTAAAAGAAGAATCGCCGCAGGTTCAGGCACTAAAGTTGAGGAAGTTAACAGACTGCTGAAACAGTTCGACCAGATGCAACAGATGATGAAGAAGTTTACGGGCGGTAACAATAAAATGGCTCTCCGTAAGGCAAGAAAAAAACTTGCGGGTATGAATTTCGATAAACTTACAGGCAAGGGTGGAGGAAATCTCCCACCTATTTAACTTGATTTATGAACATTATTTATACTATTATGTCATGCGGTTTCTTTCAGTCGCTGACGTTTATCAGAAGAAGACGAATAAGGCATCATTCCCATTCGGGCGGATACAATATCTTCTCTGTCAGATTCTTGGTTTTCCTTACGGGGCTTTTACTTATCTATGTGGTTTTTAAGACAAATTCTGTCGAAAAAATTTCTTCAAACCAACTTGTACGTAACTTGCTTAAAGCTGTACTGACCGTGTTGGGAATCGGCATTATTATTGTTTTTTTTACCGTTTGTAAAAACCAAAGAACATAAACAAAGATTTCACGCAGATTTTTTCTGCTTGAATATATATCAAATAAATTACGGAGGTGAATATAAATGGCAGTTAAAATCAGACTCAGAAGAATGGGTGCTAAGAAAGCTCCTTTCTACCGTATCGTTGTTGCTGACTCAAGATACCCCAGAGACGGCAGATTCGTTGAGGAAATCGGTTACTATGACCCCACAAAGAATCCGTCTGTTGTAAAGGTTGACGCTGATAAGGCTAAGGACTGGATTAAGAAGGGTGCACAGCCTACAGATACAGTAAAGGTTATCCTCAAGAATGAGGGCGTACTCTGATTAATGACTTTTTGCGGAGGAGGGCAGACTTTATGTCTTATCCCTCTGTTCCGGAAGTCTATGGAGGTTAAAAAATGAAAGATTTGCTTTATGCAATAACAGCAGGACTTGTAGAGGACAAATCCGCTATAAAAATTACTGAGGACGAACCCGACGCAGAGGGCGTTATTGTCTTTCACCTGACAGTTGCCCCCGACGATATGGGACGTGTAATCGGTAAACAGGGAAGAATTGCAAAGGCATTGCGTGCTATTATGCGTGCAGGTGCTGCAAAAAGAAACCTGAAAGTTTCTGTTACTATTGAATAATAAAAAAATCCGTCGGAATATTTCCGACGGTTTTGTTTTTTTATACAACCGAACGTTCAAGAAAGTTTCTGAGTTGTTCAATGGGAATAGGTTTTGAGTATTTATATCCCTGCAAATACTTTGCGTTCATGTTCACACAGTGAGTCTCGTCTCTGTCGTTTTCGACACCCTCAAACAGTACGGCATAATTAAGTTGATTGAACATACTTGCAAACGTACTTACCATGAACTTTGAAGAATCGTTTTTTGAAGATTCTATCAGCATGGAACGGTCAAATTTTATAATATTGAACGGTATTTCCATGATTCTCTCAAAGTTTGAATAACCTGTTCCGAAGTCGTCAAGATAGAATTTAATACCGAGTTCCTGCAACTGAATAACTTTCCGACGCATAAGGTTAAAATCTGCTTCACTTCTGCTTTCGGTAATTTCAACAGCTATTTTGTCATACGATATATTGTTCTGACTTATAATATCCCTCACCTCACAACAGAATGATTCGTATTTTATGTCAAGAGCCGAGAAATTAACGGATATACGGTTTATTTCGTAATTTTCTCCAATCAGTTCACTTATTGCACGACAGGTCTTGTTGAGTATAATCATGCTTAGGGTATGTATCATGTCATGCTGTTCAGCTATCGGAATAAATACATCGGGAAAAACCATTCCTGTCTTATCCAGTTTAAGACGCATAAGAGCTTCAGCGGTATCATACGAATTTGTAAGCAGGTTGAAAACAGGCTGACAATATACAAGTACTCTCTCGTCGTTCAGGTCTTTTTTAAGGGCTATGTCCTCAAGCTGACTGACTATATAATTGTTACTGTAAAATTCCCTTATATCTTCGACTGTCACCCTGTGAATTTCTTCAAAGGACATTTTCTGTTCGGTATAGTCGATTATTTTTATATAGTCACTGCTTTCGTTTATTTCCTTTGTTGTGTCAATTATAACGATTTTATAGTCAATACGGAATCTCTTGTATATATTTTCAAGAAATTCATTAATAAGACTTTCCGCCGAATCTTCATAATCGTTGTTTGTCTTTTTGGAAATTGTAAGAATCATACGCCCATTCGGAAAGTGATAGAGTATACCTTTCTTTATGTTGTGACGGCAAAATTCGTAAAATTGGTACTTGAACTCTTTTGACTGCTTTATTATTTTTGAAAAATCTGTCATGGTACAGCAAAGTATAATCATGGGGTTTTTCTTTTCAATTGAATCGGCAATTTCATTATTGAAGAAGTTTCCCGATATAGCCCCTGTTTCTATGTTGTAGGGATTTGAATGAAACATGAAAATAATTGCAATTACAGGAAAGAAGTAGGAAATGCAGGTATATGAAACCTGATGGAATATTCCCTGAATAATCATTACTGAAAGTGAAATTATATTAACACCCAGAAGTCCGTAAAAAATCTGTTTGATAACTCTGCTTCTGTATTTTATAATTATATAGAAAACAGAGGAAAGTGAAAGTACATACATAATTATATACGGGTTAAAATGTTTGTGTATCACATTATTGCTGTCAATATAAAATCCAAACCTGAATATCATTCCCAGTATATCAAGTACGGCAATGGCAAAAATCATGATTATTGCCATTCGTCCGTATTGTCGTTTTTTATTGTTTGGAATCCACAGCGGATTATGAAGATACTGTATATACATACACGGTACAAGTGCAAGGGACACATGGTGTATCACCCTGAATGTATAAACCGGTATGGGATTTATTTTGTCTGAATACATAAGCATTTCATATATAACATTTGTAACGGAAGCCAGCCATGTTGTTATAAGTATAATTATTACTGAACGGAATCTGTTGTTTTTGTTTATATTTGTCTGCCATAGCAGAACCGCCATTATCATACACAAAGCTA
>JAGAQS010000026.1 GCA_017622635.1 Ruminococcus sp.
TGGAACAGAATAAAAACAACAGGACACTTGAAATATTCTTCCGTGCCTTACATGGTGAATCCATATCATTAAAAAAGGTTGCAGAAGAATACGGAGTGTCTACCAAAAGCATAAGCAGGGATATTTCTGAAATTCAGGAATTTTTGTCGGAACACCGTGAACTTATGCAGAATGCAGAACTTGTATATTCCCACAGAAATAAGTCATATATATTAAACAGTGATGAGTTTCTGAAAAACAAAGAACTTTTTGCACTTGTGAAAATTATTTTAGGCAGTCGTGCGTTAAGTAAAGATGAGATTCTGATATTGATTGCAAAACTGAAAAAATTCACGACGATTCAGGATAAAGTGACTCTGGAAAATATTATCCGTAAAGAAGTATACCATTATCATGAAGTGAAATCCGACTGTAAATCCGTTATAGACAACCTGTGGAAAATCATTCGGTTGATTGAAGAAAAACGTGTTATTACAATAACATATTACAAAATGAACCGCAGTGAAGTAAAACACAGAATCAAGCCCGTATCTGTCATGTTCAGTGAATATTACTTTTATTTAATCGCCTATGATTCGTACGATACGGATTACAAGCCGATATATTTCAGGATAGACAGGATTTCGGCAATTACGGAAAACCGTGAAAATTTTTATCTTGAATGTAAATACGATTTTGACGAAGGGGAGTTGCGTGAAAAGAATCAGTTCATGTTTCCGGGAGAAACAGTCAGAATCCGTTTTGAATTTTCGGGATTGTCCTTACAGGCAATTCTTGACAGGCTTCCCACTGCGAAAGTGGTTGAAAAAAACGGTAATACAAGTATAATTGAAGCCGAAGTAAATCACGGACGGGGAATTGTCATGTATCTGCTGTCACAGGGTTCATGGGTTAAAGTATTGTCACCGCAGAGCCTTGTTGACGAAATGAAAGCGGAAATTGCCAAGATGCAGACCTATTACGGATAGAATCATTGTTTTTATACGTAAAAAACCCGTTGTGAAATTACTTGACAATATATAAAATATGGTTTATAATCAGAGTATGAAAAAAACTTTTGTAAAAGATGATTTCACAGAGGTGATACAATGAGTAAATATGACGAAAAAACAGAAAAATTACAGGAGATTGTTTCTCATGCGAAAAAGGCTGTGTTTTTTGGCGGAGCAGGTGTTTCCACAGAAAGTGGTATACCTGATTTCAGAAGCGTTGACGGTTTGTATCATTTAAAATATGATGTACCGCCTGAACAGATTCTTAGCCACAGCTATTTTGTGAAACATACAGAAAAATTTTTTGATTTTTACCGTGACAAGATGCTTTATTTAGATGCAAAGCCGAATCAGGCACATCTTAAACTTGCCGAAATGGAAAAAGCAGGCATTCTGTCGGCTGTTGTCACACAGAATATTGACGGTCTGCACCAGCTTGCAGGAAGTCAGAAGGTTTATGAACTTCACGGCAGTGTACACAGAAATTACTGTGAGTACTGCGGAAAAGAATACGATGCGGAATTTATTTTAAAATCCGAAAAA
>JAGAQS010000218.1 GCA_017622635.1 Ruminococcus sp.
ACTCTAACAGCAACAATCAGAACGGCAATGCAAACGGCAACAGTGGTCTTACAGGTGTAGATGCAGACGGCGACGGCTGGGACGACGGCTTTAACCCTGACGCATGGTGTCCGTACTGCGGTTATGACTCATACTACAATGCCGACGGCTCTTTAACCTGCTCACAGGGTCACACATGGAGTTATTAATTTAATATTTTCGGGAATGATGTTCTCCCCTGTTTGTAAAAACTAAACCGCTTTCAAAAAGCTGATGACTTCTGCCGTTACGCACAAGTTATCAGCTTTTTTATTTATATATAAGGAGGATTTTTTTATGCTTATTTCACTCGCAGTTATTTTTCTCGTCGGACTGTTCATGGCGGATATTTTCAATTTACTGAAACTTCCGAAAATAATCGGTATGCTGTTGACGGGAATTTTAACAGGTCCTTTCGTTCTTGACCTAATTGACCCGTCAGTACTTGGAATATCGTCAGAACTCCGTCGGATTGCACTTATCATAATTCTTATAAAGGCAGGACTTTCACTCAATCTTTCCGACCTGAAAAAAGTCGGCAGACCTGCCGTTATGATGTCATTTGTTCCCGCCTGTTTCGAGATAACGGGGTATATAATATTTGCACCTTTGCTTCTCGGACTTACAAGAAGCGAATCTGCCGTAATGGGTGCAGTACTGAGTGCGGTTTCCCCTGCTGTTGTAGTACCGAGAATGGTAAACCTGATTGAAGAAAAAACGGGTACAAAAAAAGGTATTCCGCAGATGATTCTTGCGGGTGCGTCATGTGATGATATTTTTGTGATTGTACTTTTTTCCGCTTTCGTAACTATGGAACAGGGCGGAACGGTAAACATCTCCGATTTTCTTGATATACCCGTTTCAATGGTTACAGGTGTTATTATAGGAATAATTGCAGGTTTTATTGTAAGTATGGTTTTCAGAATAAAGACAGACCCCATTATAAAAACAATAATTATGCTGTCTGTTTCGTTCATACTTATGACCGCAGAAGATTCACTGAAAAAATATATAGCCGTTTCGGGACTGCTTGCCGTCGTTGCAATGGCTTGCACGGTAAAAATAAAGGGACATTCGGGAGGACTCTCCCAAAAGTTCGGCAAACTGTGGATACCGTCGGAAATAATTTTATTCGTTCTTGTCGGTGCGGCGGTTGACATACGTTACACTGTAACGGCAGGAATAAATGCGGTTATAATGATTTTTGTTGCACTTTTATTCAGAACAGTCGGGGTTTTGCTTTGTACAGTAAAAACGAATTTCAGTATAAAGGAACGTATTTTCTGTGTTATAGCATATCTTCCGAAAGCAACCGTACAGGCGGCTATTGGTTCAGTACCTCTTTCACTCGGACTGCCATGCGGAAAAACCATTCTTTCCGTTGCGGTTCTCGCAATAATAATTACTGCTCCGCTCGGTGCTGTCGGAATTGACATTACAAAAAACCGTTTTCTTGAAAAAGAGTCAGGAGGAAAATTATGAAAATAAAATATATACACGAACCCACAGATTTACAGTGCGGACAGGCTGTACTTGCAATGGTTCTTGACAAAAGCGTTGACGAAATTATTGAATTTCTCGGCAACGACAGGGAAACAAATCTGAAAGAAATGAAAACAACATTCAGACATTTCGGTGTGGAAATATCTGATGAAAGAATACAAGTGAATAATAAAAGCGAACTGCCCGATTTGTGCCTGCTAAGTCTTGAAACTCCACGTTGCTGGCACTGGTCACTGTTCTGCAACGGTGTTTTCTACGACCCCGAACATAATATATTAAACGATTTTCCCGAATCAGACCGCCGTTACTACTGGAAACTCTCCGTACCCGACAAACAAAAAAACCGAAAGGAATGATTATAATGAAACGGACTTTTACAAACCGTCTTATATGTTACTTTGTGGGATTATTTATAATGACAATAGGTATAGCATTATCTGTAAAATCAGATTTGGGCGTATCGCCTGTAAGTTCAATCCCGTACACTCTTACCGTATGTTGCGGAATAGAAATGGGCAGGGCAACTGTATTGTTTCACTGTGTACTGATTATAATGCAGGTATTTATTTTAAGAAAAAATTTCAAACTGAAATCACTGTTGCAACTGCCCGTCGGAATAGTTTTCGGCTTTTTCACAACGTTCTGTAACTCACTTATCGAACGTCTGCCCTCAACGGACAATTATTTCATAAGAATATGTATGATTTTAATAAGCGTGGTACTTGTTGCAATAGGTATATTTATGTATCTTCCTGCCGACATTATTCCGCTTGCAGGTGAGGGCGTTATGCAGGCTGCTGTCGATACACTGAAAATTGAGTTTTCAAAAGTAAAAATTGCGTTTGACGTGACTATGGTTGTAATTTCACTTGTTACCTGTCTTATAGTCCTCCACTCTCTCGGAAGTGTCGGTATAGGTACAGTTATAGCGGCGTTACTTGTTGGCGTGGTTATAGGCTGGATTGAAAAATTATGGGCAAAACGTTCTAATCCCAGTAAGAATTAACTACATCAAGGCTGTCTTTGCCGTATTCTACAATATGGTCGATAAAAAGCTGTTCGGTTTGTTCATCTTTAAACTCTTTTAGAAACTCCCATGCCTCAAAACAGGGAATACCTTTTAAATTGCTTTTAACGATTTTTACAGCGGTACGGTAAGCCATATCCCTGTCATTGAGTGCAAGATATTTGATAGCATATTTAAGCCTGATACAGTTGTCCCAATCGGGATTGTTTATCCAGTTGTCAATAATTTCATCTGTAAAATCGGTATTTTCAATATCAACTGCATAAAAATCCGAAAAACATTTTATATCAGGATAATATATTTTTGCGTTGTGTTCAGCCTGTGGGAATTTTCGTCCTGTGAGACTGTATTCTTTAATTTTTATGGTCTTATCGGGGTTTCTTGAATGTGAAAAATATTCACCGTAAAGACTACCGTCAGGTAGTGGGACTTTAATTTCACTGAACCTGATACTTTTCAAGCGTGTATCTTTTTTCACAGATAATACGGGAGATTCAAAAGCACACGAAGAAACGTTCATTATAGTAAGACAGTTTATCTTCTGTCCGAGAAGTGCAGAGGCAGTTGCCTTGTGATGACCGTCAAGCAACGCACTTATAAAACCGTATTCATGGTATGCCAAAGCTCTCGGCGGATTCAGATTATCTTTCATTATTTCAACATATTCGTCAATGCGTTTCTGATTGCAGACTTCAGCCGACTGCGTGGGATAGAGATATTGCGGAAAACTCATTACAGCGTTGTAAAATTCCGAATTATAATACTCGTCGCAACAGGCAGGATTGTATGTCATTTTATTCGGTACAGACCAGAAAAAATTTTTATTTCCGTCAGTGGGACAGTGCGGAACGTCCGCAAGCAGATAATAACCGTCATCGAGAAGTGCAAGAAGTGGTTTAAGCATTTCGGCAGAGGTTCTTATATCAGTGTAATTGCTGTTCAGACATTCACGGACGGCTCGCAGTTCG
>JAGAQS010000219.1 GCA_017622635.1 Ruminococcus sp.
AAAAATCGGAGCAGGTTTTTAATGCCTGCTCCATATTTTTTTATAAATTATGTATTTTTGTCAACTTCATGGAACTTCTTGAGATTACCGATTTTTTCGTTTCTCTCGTCAAGAACCTTTTCAACGTCCGACCATTCAAGCCCCTGATTTGCACAGAGTACCATAACGTGATACAGTAAATCGTTGATTTCGTTCATAAGTTCGTTGTTGTCACCGTTCTTTGCGGCGATAACAGTCTCCGTTGCTTCCTCGCCGACTTTCTTGCAGATTTTGTCAACGCCCTTGTCGAAAAGATAACAGGTATACGAATTTTCAGCGGAAGTACCGTTTTCGTACTGTTTTTTTCTTTCCTTGATTACTTCAAAAATTTCTTCATAAACAGTCATTTTTCAATTCTCCTCATTGTTATAGATTTCGTTAAAGAAACAGCTGTAACTTCCCGTATGACAGGCAACGCCCGTCTGTTCAACATTTACAAGAAGTGTATCGTTATCACAGTCACCGTAAATTGATACGACTTTCTGTAAATGTCCAGAAGTTGCACCCTTGTTCCAGTATTCCTGCCTTGACCTGCTCCAGAACCATGTGTATCCCGTTTCAAGAGTCTTTTTCAGGCTCTCCTTGTTCATGTATGCAAGCATGAGGACTGTTTTTGTATTGACCTCATAGCAGATTGCAGGAATAAGTTCACCCTTGACGAAAAATTTGTCAAGGTCATTCAAATCAATTTTAACCATTTTTTCTCCTTTCTAAGTCCACAGCGACGTTATAAACATCGGACTTGAATCATCTGATTTTTTAAATCCGCAGTTTTCGTAAAAATCCAGTTCGGCATTATATGCAATAACTGCAATTCTCAGATAATCAGAATATTTTTCCTTTACCATTCCGACAAGTTCCCTGCCTATATGTTTATCCTGATATTCGGGATTTACAAGCAGATAATGTACATAAGCTGTCATAATTCCGTCGTCCATTGCACATATCATGCCGACAAGTTTATCGCCGTCCCATGCGGAAAATACCGTTTCAAAATTTCTCATTGCCGTAACAAGTTTATCGGGATAGTGACCCGACGACCATTCAACAGACAGGAATAAATCTTCAAGCTGTTCACTGCTAAAGTCGTGTGTATCTTTATACACTATTTTCAATTTACTACCACTCCCAATACATTATAAAATTACTTACAAATTTCCACAGTCCCGACCATATGAATATAAAGCCGACGAATGAAACAAGAGTTATCAGAAATTCAGTCAATAACCTGCGTAACTTTTTTTCCTCGCCCATTAATGACACTATATCCATACAGAATACCGCAAGGCATATTATAAGTGAAAGACTTCCCGCAACAACACAGAACGGGTGTGCATAGGGGTGTTCGGAAACTTTATAATACAATACACAGAAAACATTTGCATAGCATAACAATCCGAGACTGCCAAATATTCCGTATAAAAACGGGTATACTTTTTGAATTTTCTTCATCTCACTGTAATATTTCTGTTACGGCAGTAGTTTTTTACTTCCTGTACGGTAAGTTCTTTGAAATGGAACAGTGAAGCCGCCAGTGCAGCAGTTGCCCCTGTTTTTTCAAAGACTTCCTCAAAGTCGTTTATTTTGCCTGCCCCACCGCTTGCAATTACAGGTATACTGCAATTGTCGCAAACTGCTTTCAGCATCTCAATATCAAAACCGTTTTTAGTACCGTCGGCATCTATTGAGTTAAGACATATTTCACCTGCTCCGAGCTGTTCAATCCGGTGAACCCAGTCAATAAGGTCAATACCCATGTCAACACGTCCGCCGTTTATGTAAACCGTCCACTTGTGGTCGGCAATTTTTTTTGCGTCGATTCCAACGCATATACACTGACTGCCGAATATGTCAGCACCGTCATGTATAAGCTGTGGATTTTTAACAGCCTGTGAGTTTACGGAAACTTTGTCAGCACCTGCCCTTAAAGTCTCCCTTATATCGTCAACCGTCTTTATTCCTCCGCCGACGGTC
>JAGAQS010000220.1 GCA_017622635.1 Ruminococcus sp.
AACATTAACGGCGGTATATTCAGACTTGCAACTGCCGACGATGCTATACATTCCGACCATGACCTTATACTTGGTAAAAAAGACGGTGCATACAGTGACTTTGAAGTTTATGTAACAAAGTGCTACGAGGGTATCGAGGGCGGAAATATATATCAGTACAGCGGTACGGTAATAGTAAAGGCAGGCGACGACGGCTACAATGCGGCAGGCGGTGCTGACGGTTCAGGCTCAGGAAACAATACAGGCTGGAATCAGGGCGGTTTCGGCGGAGGTATGGGCGGTTCAAGTGGAAACGTTCTTCAGATTGAGGGCGGTATTGCAATTGTACAGTCAGCAAGCGGTGACCATGACGCTTTTGACTCAAACGGTAATCTTAATATTTCGGGCGGTGTTGTAATTGCAAACGGTCAGGAACCCCTTGACTGCGGTGACGGCTACAGTGAAAATATTTCAGGCGGTACAGTTATTGAGTGTTCATCGCAGGGAACAGGTTCAGTTTCTGCAAATACACAGTTTACAGTCGCAGACAGTTCAGGCAATATAATTGTTTCGTTTACAACAATGCAGGGAATGGGTTCACCGTCATTTACAAGCGGTAGCGGTCTGACTTGCTATACAGGCGGTACGATTTCAAACGGTACAAACCTTATCACTTCCGACGAAACAATGAAATTATATGCAGACGGTACTATTTCAGGCGGTACAGAAGTTGCAACAGGTTCAGGCGGTGGCGGAAACTGGGGCGATCGCTGGTAATAAATAATATTGAATCAGGAGAGGATTTAAAAAAATCCTCTCTTTTTTTATTGACATGGTTTTTAAATTCTGTTATCATAAAATAAAAAAGGTACTGATTTTTTATGGGGAAATTACTTCAATATATAAATAACCCTGTTTTTGACAACAGTTATATCGGTGAAGAAATAGGACAGGGTGTTTACAGTGAGGTATATAAAATATATTCGGAAAACAGTGTTTCCGCACTTAAAGTAAAGCCTGTTTTTGCGGATAATACCGAAAGTCTGAACAAAAAGCTTGCTGTTGCACAGGTTGAGGCGGATATTATGTACAGACTTAAAGCATGTCCGTATATTGTAGGTTATCGGGGACGGGAGGTACAGAAAGTCACAAATTCTTTTTATCTCTTTATGATACGAACAGAACTTCTTGCACAGTTCAGTGATTATTATAATAATATTTACAATATTGCACATGATATCGGTCAGGCACTTTCATATGTACATAAAAACGGAATAATTCATTGTGACATCAAACCCGATAATTTTTTCCGTGATTTGTCGGGCAGATATAAACTCGGTGACTTCAACGTTTCGAGGTATGACGGAGAGAACAGGGGAATTGCGGGAACTGCGGGTTACACTGCCCCTGAACTTAATGAATCGGGGTGCAGTTATCAGAGTGACATATATTCTTTTGGTGTGAGTCTTTCGGAAATTTCACGCAGACAGGTTGTTTCTGAAGAATTTTACGAAATAATAAAAAAAGCCTGTTCTGCCGACGTTCACTACAGATACAGGAATGTTGATGATATTCTTTACGATATTGACAATATAAAAACGGATTATTATGTTGACCCTGCTGAATATTTTGGTTAAAATATAAAAATATATTTATTCTGTCGGAAAATACTTGACAATTGTGTTTTTTTGTGATATAATAATTTCTGTTATCGAGGTGTGGCTCAGTTTGGTAGAGTACTACGTTCGGGACGTAGGG
>JAGAQS010000221.1 GCA_017622635.1 Ruminococcus sp.
CACGGCAGTCGCAAGAAGCATTATCATTACTCTGCCGACAGATGTTGTATTCACCCAACCTGCAACTCCGAAAGCTATTCCCGACAGTATTATAAATACAGTTCCTATTATAAACAGAATTTCCGAACCGTTGAATTTTCTTGTATATTCTGTATTTTCGGTATATACAAACAATTCCGCCGTATTTCCGGACTCTTTTCTTTTTCTGTACGTTTTTATAAGCTTTACAACAATGTGACTTATTAACGACATTGCAACTATAGGCAGTACAACAAAAATAATAAAAAACCATAAAGCAAGTTCTTCAAGTTTTTCTTTCATACAACAACACTCCTTTCATTAACCATATAATAACATATATAGTACTTTAATGAAAGATGTCGGTTGTCATTGCATGAGTGACAAATGTCACTGTTTTTTCTTACGGCTGAGTGAATTTTGTTTCATAGCCGATTCAAGCTGGGCACTTACAGTATTAGTATAAATCTGAGTTGTGTTCATACCCTTGTGACCGAGTATTTCTTTAAGTACACTGACATCAACACCCCTGCGGTACATGAACTTTGCGGCGGTGTGGCGTAATTTGTTCGGACTTAGACCCAAATCGCCGAAACCCGCCTTTTTCATACGCTGTTTAACTATCTCCTCAACCCACCTACCTGTAAGACGTTTTCCGCTTCTTCCTATAAATATGGCATGGTGGTCATAACTTTTTCCCTCGAAAAAAACTTCCTTGAAATCATTATATTCCTCAAGTGCCTCCATACAAGCCTGATTAAAATAAATTGTACGCTGTTCCGTTCCTCTGCCTTTTATAACAACCGTTCCGTCCTGCTGTATGTCGGTATCATTCAGGCGTACAAGTTCATTAAGACGTATTCCACAGTTTATGAATATAACAAGAATACAATAGTCACGTTCTTTGTTAGGGTCGTCGATTGAATTGAGAAGCGTTATACAGTCCGCCTCGTTCATGTATTTCGGCGGTTCACTTTTTATTGACGGAAATTCCAGTTTTTCGGAGGGGTCTTTTTCAAGTACTTCTGTTGTAAGATGCAGATATCTGAAAAACATTCTTATTGAAACAACACGCCTTGCCCGTGTACGTTCACTGTTGTTTCTTACTTCTGTAAGATAATAAAAATACCTGTATATATCGTCAATTGTAATACTCTCTATGAAATTCATGTTTATGTCGGCGATATATATTTCCTCGATTTTCTGACCCAACCCGCTTTTGCCCTTTATAAACTTCATATACCTGAAAAACAGCATCAAATCCCTGTAATAATTATACAAAGTCTGTTCAGAGGATTTTTTTACGGTTTCCTGATATGAAATAAATTCTTCAAGTTCTCTGAAACACAGTTCCTTTTTTATTTCAAGAATAATTATCACTCCTTACATTTTTTTATATTATACAACTTTCCGAATAAAAATTCAATACGGCATACAAAAAAACAACGGACTTTAAAAATCCGTTGTTTTTCCCGAAAATTATTCATATTCCGTAAGATACGTAAAAAACCGCTGAATCAAATCATCTTTATACGGATACGCTACGGCTGTAGTGGTGACTGACGTTGTAATTGTATCATATAAATCCGTTGACTGCAAATATGGCATTGTGGTTTGTAACGTTGTTATGGTGGTAAGCGACGTTGTTATATATGACAAATGGGTTGTTGTATATCCGATTGAAGAAGTAGTTATTGTATTTGTGGCGGTAGTTGTAGTAGTTGTTGTCGTTGTATAAATTCCCGTCTGAGATGTTGTATAAGTTGATTCTGCCGTTGTTGTAGTAGTAGTAACAGGTCTCCATGTTGTAGTTGTAGTGAGTTTTGTTGAGGTAGTGGTAGTAGTATTTATGTGCGGTCTTGTTGTCGTAGTTGTACGTGATGATGTTAATGAAGTTGTAAATGTCTGTGTTTCAGTTCTTGAAAGGGTCAACGTTTCTGATGCAGTAGTAGTAAAAGTAACCGTGCTGACTGCAAACGTCTGTGTTGTCGTATATATGGGCAATGAATCCGTATGCGTGTATGTTACCGTATGAGGAACAGTGACAACAATATCCTCACTGTCGGAAGATGATGCTGTTGTAGTGGTATGTGTACTTTCGGATTTCGTCTGAGTCTGAACCGTTTCAGACGTATTTGAAATAGTTCCGTTATTTTCTTCCTGTAAAGCAGTGGTTACTGTGTTCTGTACATCTGAATCAGTGCTTTCGGACGGTTCTCCCGATACATCGGTTATAACTTCATTACCGCCCTTATCGTAAAATGATTTGAGGGTGTTACGTATACTGTCGCTGTTCCATATTCCCAGACCTATCAGTACTACAATACAAAAGCTTAACCCAACCGAAGCCGTTCTGAACATTATGGCACGTTTTCTTTTCTTTTCGGCAATATACCTGTCTCTTCTCTCAAAAACACTCTCTGCTACTTCCTTATAGGACTTCATATTCAAAACCCTCCTTTTCAAGCTCTGATTTTAGTGACTGCTTGGCTCTGTAAAGAAGATTCTCTATCTGTCGCTTTGTCTTGTGCATAATCTTTGCTGTTTCACTGTTACTGAAATTTTCAAAAAAAGAAAGATAAATCACCTGTCTGTAATCAGGGTTAAGATTCTGAAGTGCCTTGTGAAGTAAAATTTTCTGTTCCTCTTTCAGATATTCTCTTTCTATTGATTCTTCTTCGGCAAGTTCATTGTACTCATCAACAGGAATATCAGAAATTCTTGACCTTTTCCGTAAACTGTCTATGGCGGAATTTCTTCCTATAGAATAAAGCCACGTTTTAAAAGTACTTCTTCCTGAAAATCTTGGTTTTTTTGTAACGAGCTTAAAAAATGTATCTTCCATAATTTCCTCTGCAAGAGTGAGATTATTGATTATTCCGTTAATATAAAGAATAAGACCGTCTTTGTAATCTCTTATTATTTCGACCATTCCCTCATCATCACCGTCAAGAAAACGACGGTAGCTGATTTCGCCGTTATCCATTAATTTCCCCCTCTCCGAAAAAACTGACACAC
>JAGAQS010000222.1 GCA_017622635.1 Ruminococcus sp.
CCCAAAGAGGTTTGCACCACACTTTCCGATCTGACAGGCTATGCGCCGAAAATGCCCGAATGGGCAACGGGTTTCTGGCAGAGCCGTCTGCGCTATGAAACGCAGGAGGAATTGCTCTCAGTTGCAAGAAAATATAAGAAACTCGGCATACCGCTTTCCGTTATTATTGCCGATTATTTCCATTGGACAGAGCAAGGCGATTACAAGTTTGACCCGAAATACTGGCCCGACGTAAAAGCTATGACAGATGAGCTTCACGGTATGAATACAAAACTGATTGTGTCTATGTGGCCAACAATAAATGAACACAGCGAAAACTACCGGCATATGAGAAATAACAATATGCTTATGCGGACAGTCCACGGACCCGACAGAGTGTTTGATTTCTACGGCTGGCAGAATGAAATTGACGTTACCAATCCCGCTGCAAGGGATTTTGTGTGGAGCAAACTTAAGGAAAATTACATAGACAACGGTGTTGATGCTCTTTGGTTTGACGAGGCAGAGCCTGAAATTCATCCCGAGCATTTTGACAATCTCATCTGGTATGCAGGCAGAGCTGATACGGTTGGACTTCTCTATCCTTATTACTATTCCAAAATGGCTTACGACGGTTTTAAATCCATCGGCAGAGACGATATAATCACCCTTACCCGTTGCGCATATTTAGGCAGTCAGAAGTTTGCTTCACTCGTATGGTCAGGTGATATAGAATCCACCTTTGAAAGCCTCGCTTGTCAGGTCAAAGCAGGACTTAATATGGCTATGTGCGGTATTCCCTGGTGGAATACGGATATCGGCGGATTCTACGGCGCGGATATTACAAGCGATTACTTTAAAGAACTTATTGTGCGTTGGTTCCAATTCGGTCTTTTCAGCCCCGTTATGCGTCTTCACGGTTCCCGTAACAGACACTTTGAACCAACACCCGGACTTAAAGAGCCGAGCGGTGACCCGAATGAAATCTGGAGTTTCGGTGAAAAGAACTTTGAGATACTGAAAAACCTGATCTTTATCCGTGAAAAGCTCAGACCTTATATTCAGACACAGATGGATATTGCATCTGAAAAAGGCTATCCCGTTATGAGGCCTATGTTCTTTGAGTATCCCGATGATGAAAACTGTTATAAGCTCGACAGTCAGTATATGTTCGGCGATGATATAATCTTTGCACCTATCGTCGAGCAGGGTCAGACGGTGAAGACGGTTTATATTCCCGACGGTGAATGGATTTTAACCAAGAACAAAAAAGTATACACAAAGGGTACTTATGAAATAACGGCAGAGATTGACGAGTTTATAGCATTCGTAAAGAAAGGTTCAGACGTAATTAAGTGTTTTGAATAAACAAAAGCCAATTTGTCGGACTCTCTCGATTTTATCGAGGGAGTTTTCTTATGCAAAACGCTGAAAATAAAATAAAAAATATCGCCGTGCGATATAACAAACTCGCGTTTTCTCCACTTTTCTCTTGTTTTCTCACTTTTTGATTTCTAACACAATACATAGCACTCGTCAGATTTTTGACGGGTGCTTTTTATGCCCAAAACCCTTTTATGCGCACAAAAGGTGCACAAAAGATGAACAAAAGGCGAACAAAAAGTGAATTTTGCGCGAAATTCTATTGTTTTTTCAAATAAACGTGTTATAATACAGTTGAGGTGATATGAATGACTTTGAAAGAATTGCGCAAATCAAAAGGTTTGAATCAAGAACAGTGTGCTGAATTTCTCGGCATGTCCAAACGTAATTATCAGAAATACGAGAATGACGCAGACAAAGCAACCACTGCGAAATACTTTGCGATTTATCATAAGTTAGAGTCATTTTCGGTCCATACACCCATATCTGCTCCAATTTCAAATGAGCCGGATTTCAATACAAATGTTATAACAGGCAACGGTCTGAAAGCGTTTTCTGAAACAGTAGCAAAATACGGCAAAAGAGACTGCTACAAATCTCTTCAGAAATTTGTAAACGGTTCTTATGACGGAAAGATTTGTATTTTGTACGGTCTTCGCAGAACAGGAAAAACAACTCTTCTTTTCCAGCTCATAAGCGACCTTCCGATTAATCAGACTGCCTATATCAAAGCACAGACTACTGATAATATGGCGGCTCTGACAAAAGACCTGAAGAAGCTTTTTAATCTGGGATATAGATATGTATTTATTGATGAAATCACTTTGCTTGATGACTTTATCAATACATCGGCGGTTCTTTCCGATGTGTTCAGTATGATGGGAATGAAAATCGTTGTTTCGGGCACTGATTCGCTTGGTTTTGCTATGGCAAACCGCGACGAACTTTATGACCGAAGCGTTATGATTCATACGTCATATATTCCATTCAAGGAATACTCCAGACTTCTCGGTATATGTTCAATCGATGGCTATATTGAATACGGCGGTACACTAAAAATGGAAAATATGAATTTTGATGACCCTGACGCAAGTTTTGATGAAGTTGCTTTCAGAGATGATGAAAGTACAAGAAAATACATTGATACCGCTATCAGCAGAAACATTCAGCACACACTTAAGAATGACCGTTACGGCAAATACTTTAATGAGCTGAGAGAACTTTACGACAAGGGCGAACTGACTAACGTTATAAACCGTATTGTTGAAAGTATGAACCATAAATTTTTGCTCAGAGTTGTTCAGGAAAAATTTAAATCTCACGATTTCGGTTCAGCAAAAGAAATGCTCTTTCATGATTTTCCTGCAGACCATTCAACAGTCCTCTATGATGTGGATGAAGAAGAAATTATTGAAAGATTAAAAGCAATTATAGAAATCAAAGAAACGAGCGAAACACAAATCGAGGTTACACAGGAGCATATCAATAAGGTTCAGAAATATTTGATTATGCTCGATTTGCTTGTCAACTGTACAGAGCGTTATGAAAGCGGAAGTCAGAGCGAGCACGTTGTTTTTTCACAACCCGGTATGCGTTATGCAATAGCAAAAGCACTCGTTTATTCTCTTATGCAGGATGCATATTTCAATTCCATATCCGAGAAAGATAAAGAATATATTGTTGCTAAAATTCTTGACGATGTCAAAGGCAGAATGTTAGAAGATATTGTTTTGTTAGAAACATTTAAGTCAGCATCCAAAGATGAAGAAGTTTTCCAATTCAAGTTTGACGTCGGCGGAGAATACGATATGGTGATTTATGATAAGAAAAATCACACTTGCCGTATCTACGAAATCAAGCACAGTACCCAGATTGCGGAAAGACAGATGCGACACTTAACCAATGCCGAAAAATGCAAAACAATCGAAGAACGATTCGGTAAAATTTCAGGTAAATATGTTCTCTATCGCGGTGAAAACAAAACAATTGATAATGTTAAATATATGAATGTAGAACAGTTTCTTTGCGAATTAAATCATCGTTCATAATTCAAACCCAATAACAAACAAAGACTTACCTTTCGTCAGGTAAGTCTTTGTTTCTTTTAGAATTGTTTTTAAAAAATTTTTATTTTAGTGAATAATTTTATATTTCTAAACATATACTAATAATTTAACCATAATATCATTCACCGAAAACTTCTTTTATCGCTTCAAGATAGCCGTAACCGTAAAGGTCATCGGGCTGAAGATAGCTTGTTTCTGTCCATTCATTCCAGCTGTTTACCGTTATAAACGGAGCTTTCATAATGCCGTTTTCAAGCGCCGAATCCGCAAAATCCTTTATTCTTTCGCAGGCGGTTTTAAAGTTTTCGGGCGTATTGTTTTCCACAACTCCGGGAATAAATTTATTGAATCTCACGTTGTTATCCCAACCAACCGAAATATTCGGATAAAAGGGAACATTGAGTTTCTTTGTTTCCTTTTCAATTTCACCAACGTATCTGTCCGTAATCTCGGTATAATCGCCGTCAAAATCCGTTGAACAGCCCCAGTTATAGCTCGTTACGGAATCAACTCCGAGAAAACGGTACATTTCAGCAGAGTCAACACCTTTGTTGCTGTCGGAATCATCAAGCCAGTTGAAAACACGGTTGCGCCAATGAACAACCTGAAAATGAAGTCCGTCAAAGCCTGCCTCAACGGTTTTTCTGCGGAATTTATCAATACCTTTTCGGCATTCGTCACTCGTGCCGAAAGAACGGATAAAGTTGTCTATGTCAAAAATCATATAAACGGGACAACCGTCAATCATATAATAATTTTCACGGCTGAAATACTTTTCAATCGTTCTGTCACAGATGTTTGAAAAAATCTCGGGAGTAACAACACCGCTCCAGATGACGGTTGAAAGGTCATGGTCGGAATTCCGTTTGTCCCAGAGATGGGTTGCATCGTGGTTTGCCCACATCAGACAGAATTTCATATCCTTGTTGTTGCGTGCCTTGAGAAATCCGTCATTAAGGCAGTTTTCGAGAAACGGACGGTTATCGTACCAATACCAGTCATAGATAAAAACGTTCACTGCGTACGAAACGGCACAGTCAATCTGCATTTCCATAACACGGCTGTCGGCTTCGTTGACGTAACCCCAGGTCGGTATTCTCGGCCAGCGGCAACCTTTGTAGCCTTTATCTGTCATCGCTTTTACCGTTTGCCATTCGCCGTAGCCTTCGGGCCAGAAAATACGTGTGCGAGGCTCATCGCCCGTATATGACGGCCAAATAAATGCAGCTATATCGTATTTCATGTTTTTGCCTCCGTTTCATAATGTTACGGGTTCAGTATATCATACGCACATATAAACATCAAGCCGCCCGATTGCTCGGACGGCTTTAATTGTTAATAATGAATTATTTGTTTTCTTCCTGTTCTAATTTAATTTCGCCATTTTCGGCTTCAAATTCTTTTATACATTGACGAATAAGATAAAGTATCTGACCGTTTGCGGAACGACCTTCATATTTTGCAATATAGTGCAGTTTACCGTGCAAATCGGGAGAAACCTCAATTCCAAGATGTTTATTGTTTTTATTTCTCAATATACTCACCGCCAAAATCTTAATTTAAGTATATTTTAAGATTATTCTGTGGTACAATGTTGTTAGTATACTTGATTTAAGTATACTATATTTGCAAAAGACGGTGATTATATGACAGTAACCTTCTTCGGTCACAGAGATACCCCAAAAGAAACAGAGCCAGTCTTGCGACTGACTCTGATAGATTTGATTGAAAATAAAAATGCAACTGTGTTTTACGTCGGTAACCACGGTAATTTTGATACTATGGTACGCCGTCAGCTTGAGGATTTGTCAAAGACTTATCCGATAAAATATTA
>JAGAQS010000223.1 GCA_017622635.1 Ruminococcus sp.
CTTCTTTTCAGTATGCTTGATTTTCTCGGTATTGAACGTGACCGTACAAGAGTAGAGTGGGTTTCCGCTGCCGAAGGTGCAAAATTCGCTGCAACAATGAACGAATTTACTGAAGCTGTCAAGAAACTCGGACCTAACCGCAGATTGGAGGATTTAAGATGCAGGAAGCAATGATAAGCAAGGCAAAACAGCTCCTTGCCGACGGCACGGTCAACCGTGTTATCGGCTGGAAAAAGGGCGAGTTTGCTTATGACATCACTCCGGCGATTTTTGAAAGTGCAGAAGAAATTGATGCGGATTTTGTATACGACGATTTCACAGCTGCAAACGTTTCAAAGTATCTCGTAAAGGAAAGCAAAAAAGAGGGAAAAATTCTCGCTTTCCTCAAACCCTGCGACACTTACAGCCTTAATCAGCTTACAAAGGAACACAGGGTTAACCGTGAAAATATATATGTTGTCGGTATACCCAGCGACGGCAAGCTTGATATTGAAAAAATCAAGTCCAAGGGTGTAACAGGTATCACAGGCGTTGAAAGAGACGGCGACACTCTTAAAATAACTACTCTTTACGGTGAAGAAACAATGCCCGTTGCCGATGCTATGAGCAACAAGTGTCTCAGCTGTAAGAGCAAAAAACACGTTACCTACGACGAACTTATAGGCGAAGACGGTGACGTTATCGATTCAGACCGTTTCGATATGGTTGAAAAACTCGAAAACATGACTTCTCAGGAACGTTATGATTTCTGGAGAGGTGAACTTTCAAAGTGTATCAGATGTAATGCGTGCAGAAACGTATGTCCTGCCTGCACCTGCGAAACCTGTGTATTTGATAATCCTAATTCAGGCGTTCAGAACAAGGCAGCAGCTGACAGCTTTGAAGAAAATATGTTCCATATTATCCGTGCTTTCCACGTTGCAGGAAGATGTACAGACTGCGGTGAATGTTCAAGAGTATGTCCTCAGAATATTCCGCTCCACCTCCTAAACAGAAAGTTTATCAAGGATATAAACTCACTTTACGGTGAGTATCAGGCAGGAGCAGACACTACTTCAAAAGCTCCTCTCAATGAATATACAACGGACGACTGTGAAGCAAGTATCGTTCACGAAAGGGGTGTTGAGTAATGCTTAAAATATCTCTCGAAAATCTCGGCAAACTTTTTGATGCTGTTTCCGAAAAGCAGACACTCTATATTCCGACTGACCGTGAAGACGGTGCGTCAGAATACAAAAAGTATGAATCGGGTATGAAACTCAGCAAGAACCTTAATACAATCCGCAGTGCAAAGGACTTTTTCTTCCCACAGACCGAAAACCTTGCCGACTTCAAAATGGAGGGCAAGAAGATTGAAGTTATTGATATCCGTGAAGAATCGGAAGACTTCGTTATTTTCGGTGTACGTGCGTGTGATGCAAGAAGCTTTACAATTCTTGACAAGGTTTTCCTCAGTGAACCCGTTGACAGCTACTACAAGAACCGCCGTGACCACGGAACAGTTGTAACAATGGCTTGTACAAAACCTGCCGAAACCTGTTTCTGCGGTACTTTCGGCATTGACCCGACTGCTCCGGAGGGTGACGCAGCCTGCTGGTCTGACGGTGAAAACCTCTTTATTCAGGCTAACAACGAAAAGGGTCAGGCATTTATCGATTCCGTCGCTTCTCTCCTTGAGGACGGCGACACGGCTAAGCTTGACGAAGTAAAGGCTAAGACCAAGGAAATTCTCGGAAAACTTCCGCTTGCAAATCTTTCAACAGACGCATTCGGCGGTGATACACTTATGGAACACTTTAACTCTGAAAAGTGGGCTGAACTTTCCGAAAGCTGTCTCGGTTGCGGTACTTGTACATTTGTATGTCCTACCTGTCAGTGCTACGACATCAGGGACTTCGATACAGGTCACGGAATAAAGCGTTTCAGATGCTGGGATTCCTGTATGTATTCCGAATTTACAAAAATGGCTCACGGTAATATCCGTAACTCTCAGCTTGAACGTTTCCGCCAGAGATTCATGCACAAGCTGGTTTATTTCCCTTCAAACAATAACGGCGAATTTGGTTGTGTAGGCTGTGGAAGATGTCTCTCTAAATGTCCTATCTCCATGAATATCGTCAAGGTAATGAAAGCATTGGAGGTTAAGTAATGAACACTAATGATACATTGATTCCGCACATCGGCGTTGTTACCGACATAAGAATTGATACTCCCGATGTAAAGACTTTCAGAGTCAATGCAATACAGGCAGACGGAACAGTCAGCGGAAAAGTTTTTGAACATATGCCGGGTCAGTGTGCAATGCTTTCCATTCCCGGAGTGGGCGAGGGTATGTTCTCTATAACTTCTTCACCCACAAACAAGGAATTTATGGAATTCAGCATTAAAAAGTGCGGTTGCCTTACTTCATGGCTTCATGCTATGGAAGTAGGTCAGCAGATTACTATAAGGGGACCTTACGGTAATAATTTCCCTGTTGAAACAGAACTCAAGGGCAAAGACCTGCTCTTTATTGCGGGTGGTATCGGTCTCGCACCGCTCCGTTCCGTAATCAATTACGTACGTGACAACCGTGCAAATTACGGCGACGTTCAGATTGTTTACGGTTCACGTTCAAAAGATGACCTTGTTGACTATAAGGAAATTATTGACGAATGGTGCAACGATGACGGAATAACTGTAAATCTTACAATCGACAGAGAACAGGAAGGCTGGGACGGTCATGTAGGTTTTGTTCCGAACTATGTAAAGGAACTCAATCCGTCACTCAGCAAAACGGTTCTTATATGCGGTCCTCCGATTATGATTAAGTTCACACTTGCAGGTCTTAAAGAACTCGGTTTCACCGAAACTCAGGTTTACACAACTATGGAACTTCGTATGAAGTGTGCTGTAGGCAAGTGCGGAAGATGCAACATAGGCGATAAATATGTATGTAAGGACGGACCTGTTTTCCGTTTTGACCAGCTCGACGAACTGCCTGACGAATATTAATAAGGAGTATTGAACATGGAAAATATGTTAAACGTTTACCTGTTCGGCAAGAAGTATCAGGTGCCGGCAGGACTGACTATAATGACGGCTATGGAATATGCCGGCTACGAACTCGTAAGAGGCTGTGGTTGCCGTAACGGTTTCTGCGGTGCTTGTGCAACTATCTACAGAATCAAGGATAAGCAGGAACTTCATGCCTGTCTCGCTTGTCAGACAGAAGTACAGGAAGGTATGTACGTTGCTACACTTCCTTTCTTCCCGCTTGTAAAACAGATTTACAATATAGAGGAAATCAAGCCAAACCAGCAGATTATGATGCAGCTTTACCCCGAAATCTACAGCTGTATCGGCTGTAATGCCTGCACAAAGGCTTGTACTCAGGAACTCAACACAATGCAGTATATCGCTTACGCTCAGAGAGGCGAATTTGACAAGTGTGCAGAAGAATCTTTTGACTGCGTAATGTGCGGTGTATGTTCTTCACGTTGTCCTGCCGGAATTTCTCACCCGCAGGTTGCAATGCTTGCAAGACGTTTAAACGGCAAGTACATAGCTCCCGAATGTGAACACCTTGCTGACCGTGTAAACGAAATCAATGAGGGTATCTTTGACGAAAAAATGGCTGAACTTATTGCAAAGTCAGTTGATAACGTTCAGGAAATTAAAGACCTTTATAACAATCGTGAGATTGAAAAGTAAGGAGGAGCGAAAATGTATAAAATCGATAAGCTTAATGAGCTTGCAAAAGTAGTTGCCGAAAAAAGAGAATACAATGCAAAGCTCGAACCGAAAAGAATGACAGCAGAAGAAAAGGACGCACTCCTTGCCGAATTTCACCCCGACTACAGACAGGACCAGTTCAGCGTACTCGAAGTTGGTATGAACAAGGGCGGAAAAGTTCCGACACAGCTCGCAGAACTTCTTCAGGGTCACAGCAGAGTAAACCCCGATGACGTTGACCTTGAAAATCCTGATTATGATACAGACGTGCTTATTATCGGCGGCGGCGGTGCAGGTGCTTCATGTGCAATTGAAGCCGATACAGCAGGCGTTAAGGCTATGATAGTTACAAAACTTCGTATCGGTGACGCTAACACAATGATGGCTGAGGGCGGTATTCAGGCAGCTGACAAGCCCAACGATTCCCCCGCAATTCACTATGTTGACGCTTTCGGTGGCGGTCACTTTACCGCAAAGCCCGAACTCGTTAAAAAGCTCGTTACAAAAGCTCCTGAAGCTATTCAGTGGCTCAACAAACTCGGTGTCGAGTTCGACAAGGAAGCTGACGGTACTATGATTACAACACACGGCGGCGGTACTTCCAGAAAGAGAATGCACGCAGCCAAGGACTACTCAGGTGCTGAAATCATGCGTACTCTCCGTGACGAAGTTCTCAACAGAGGTATTCCCGTAATCGACTTCACAGCTGCTGTTGAAATCATTCTTGACGAAAACGGCAAGGCTGCCGGTGCTGTTCTTATGAACATGGAAACAAAGGAACTCATTGTTGCAAGAGCAAAGACTGTTGTTATCGCAACAGGCGGTGCAGGAAGAATGCACTATCAGGGCTTCCCGACTTCAAACCATTACGGTGCTACAGCTGACGGTCTTGTACTCGGTTACAGAGTCGGTGCAAAGCTCCGTGACGTTGACACACTCCAGTATCACCCGACAGGTACAGGCTACCCTGAACAGATTTTCGGTGCATTGGTTACTGAAAAGGTTCGTTCACTCGGTGCAAAGCTTGTTAATATCGACGGCGAAGTTTTCATGAACCCTCTTGAAACACGTGATGTTACAGCTTCTTCAATTATCCGTGAATGTACAGCAAGAAACAAGGGTATTGAAACAAATCTCGGTAAGGCTGTATGGCTTGATACTCCTATGATAGAACTTATTCACGGTGAGGGTACTATTGAAAAGAGAATCCCTGCAATGCTCAGAATGTTCGGCAAGTACGGAATCGATATCCGCAAAGAACCGATTCTCGTTTTCCCGACACTTCACTACCAGAACGGCGGTATAGATATAACTGACGAAAACGAAACAACTGTTGAAAACCTCTTTGCAGCCGGTGAAGTTGCAGGCGGTATCCACGGCAGAAACAGACTTATGGGTAACTCACTCCTCGACGTTATCGTATTCGGCAGAAACGCAGGTATCTATGCAGCTGCAAAGGCTAAGGAAACAGCTGTTCCCGAAAAGCTCACTCTTGAACATATCAACAAGTTCAATGCAGAACTTTCAGAAGCAGGTATCGACACAGGTAAGGTTTCTCCTATGCTTCTCCCGCACTATGCAAGAAAGTCAAAGTAATTATTTAATTTAATTATAATCCACTAAACCGACGGGCATTTTATGTGTCCGTCGGTTTATGCGGTTATATACAAATTGTGATATTGCATAAAAATATGCAGTATTTCCGAAAAAATTTAAAAGAAAGAGGTAATCTGGATTATGGAATTAATCTCAGCCGGAAGTTTTTCTATTGGTATCAAAGAAATAACTTTCCTAATGTTCACGGTCTTTTTTATAACGACTGTCGGATATCTTATCGGCAGAATTACCGTCAAGGGCGTTTCACTCGGTACTGCCGGTGTATTTATAATAGCCCTCCTTTACGGTTGTTTCTGCTACAGCAATCTCGGTGAAAACCTTATGCTTGAGGGTACAACGTATGTCAAGAATGCACTTAAAGTTATTGAGAATATCGGACTTATTCTGTTTGTAACGTCCGTAGGATTCATTGCAGGACCTAACTTCTTCGGTAACTTCAAAAAGAATTTCAAGTCTTATGTTCTTCTTGCACTTGTCGTAATTATTGCAGGCGGACTTGCCTGCGGTGGCTGTATTCTTATTGACAAGGGCGTTTCAGGTGACCCGACTGAAAATATCGCAGCAATGCTTGTCGGACTTCTTTCGGGTTCACTTACAAGTACACCTGCTTTTTCTGCCGCAAAGGCAACAGTTGCAGAACGTGCAAACGGTGCAGTCCTTGAAGACCTTGTAACAGTCGGTCACGGTATTGCCTATCTTTTCGGTGTAATCGGCGTTGTTCTCTTTGTTCAGCTTGTACCTAAGTTCATGAAAGCTGATATGGCAAAGGAACGTGAACAGCTTATTGTTGCAGATTCAAAGGGTTCACAGAAAAAGTCAAATGAAAAGCTTATTGAAATGGACGAATTTGGCTTTATGCCTTTCGCACTTGCTGCAATTATCGGTATATTCATCGGTTCAATAAAGTTCGGCAACTTCTCACTTACAACAACAGGCGGTTGTTTGCTTACTTCACTCGTATTCGGTCATTTCGGCAATTTCGGAAAAGTCAACATGATGCCTAAGGAAAGCACACTGAAAGTTTTCCGTGAATTCGGTCTTATGATGTTCCTCATCGGTGCAGGTGTTGCAGGCGGTGCAAGCTTTGTTGAACACTTCAAGGCTGTTTACTTCCTCTACGGTGTAATCATGACAATTGTTCCGATGATTATCGGCTTTATCTTTGCCAAGTACGTTCTTAAACTCAGCCTGCTCAATAACCTCGGTTCAATCACAGGCGGTATGACTTCTACTCCTGCTCTCGGTACTCTCATCAGTACAGCAGGTACAGAAAACGTTGCTTCTGCATATGCCGCTACATATCCCGTGGCACTTATTGCAGTAGTTGTTGTTTCACAGGTTCTGCTTATGATATTCAAGTAAAACTACATAATAAAAAAACCGTTCCTTTCGGGGAGCGGTTTTTTTGTTGACTTTAAGGGGAATATATGCTATAATTTTTAATACTGGGAGATGATGTAAAATATGCAGGTTCTGAAAGCACATTACAAAGACGAATTTCATGATACCGACATTGAAATATTAAACGACGGTTCTGAAATGTATTTTATTTTGGACGGATTTCAATTCTGTAGCAGCACCGATATAAGTGACTTTGAATACGAAAGTGAAGAACATTCGGACAAAATTGAAAATAAATTTAATGTCATTGAATTTCACGGCGATATGCTTTATAAATCCGGCAAACGCATACCAATGTATTTTTATACACTTCAGAGATACGCACTTGATGTGGAAATTCCCGTAAACGTTGTACGCAAATCCGATACAGCAGAATTTACAGCAACTCTTTATATATCGTTTCACCTTGTTGAAAATAACAGCCATGGCGTTATGCGTGAAAGTAAAAAAGTTTATTATGATAAAACAATTGTCAGAAATTTCAGTCTTTGCGTTGACGGTAAACGTTATGACAGTGAAAAAAATACACTTGACTTTGAAATTGCTTTATCCGATATATGCCGAAAAATGAAACAGGATTATTATATAAAATCATGTTTTACGTGTCAGTATTCGGAGTATTCACCTTATGGACAAAATGATTTCGGAAGTATGATGTGTTACCGTGAATGTAAGGAAAGCTATCTTAAAACAAATAATTATTTCAGGTATCTTGTTGACAATGAAAATTTTACATACAGACAGGAAACTTTTCTTTGCAGCGAGTACGATTTAAGAAAAAATAAAGGTTATAGGGGATTCACCTGAAAAATATAACAGCACGGACTTATTAAAAAATCCGTGCTGTTTTTCTTATACGCCGTAAGTACTTCTGTATTCAAGCATTTTGTCAAGGTATTCCTTACCCTCTACAACGCCGTTTTTGATAGCGTCAATTATATCTTCCATGGTAACTATCGGATATACCGTAACGCCGAAATCACGCTTTACTTCCTGAACGGCTGAAAGTTCGCCCGTACCCTTTTCCATACGGTCAACTGTTATTACCATTCCCGTAACGTCAACATCTGCTGCCGATTTAAGCTTAGGCATGGACTCACGGAGAGCCTTTCCTGATGTCATAACGTCATCAATGATAACTACCTTTTCACCGTCCGTGAGTGTCTTTCCTACAAACATACCGCCTTCACCGTGGTCTTTGGCTTCCTTGCGGTCGAAACAGTAAGAAACGTCCACACCGAACTTGTTGCTGAGTGCCACAACAGCAGACACGGCAAGCGGTATGCCCTTGTAAGCAGGACCGAAAAGTGTTTCAACAGGGATATTGTTTTCGTGAATACATTCGGCATAGTATTCACCGAGTTTTGCAAGCTGAGCACCTGTCTTATAGTTACCGCAGTTGATGAAGTAGGGGGCTTTTCTACCGCTTTTGAGTGTGAACTCACCAAATGTAAGCACTCCGCAGTCTACCATAAACCTGATAAAACTTTCTTTGTAAGTCATTTTTAAAACTCCTTTGTTTTTATATATTAACCGTCTTACTTTATCAACGGTTTTAAAGCTGAATAATATTTTTTTTGATTTTGTGAACCAAAAGTCTTTCCTATCTGGTTATTAATCTGTGGCCTTATTTTATTGGAATTATTAAGCTGTAGTGCTTTATTATATATATCAAACAATACCAGTTTATCGGTTTTGGATAGATTAAGTGATTTTACAGCCTTGTCAAAATCCGTTTCAATCGGTTCAGTTTTAGGAGCAGGGGACACTGCTTTAATAGGTGGAGCAGGAACGACAACAGGCAGTAGTTTCTGAACGTTTCCGACAATATCAGACGATATTTTTATTTTTACATTTTTTTCTTTCCAGAAACTTCTTACATATTCATAACCCTTGTCATTGCTGATAATATGACAGTCCGTGTCAGGATTATTTCCGAGAACATATCCGAGAAAGGTAGCAAGCTGAAAGTCAAGTGCATTTTTTCCACCGCACTGAACCTTATAAAGCTGTATTTCCGCTTTACATGAAACAAGTTTTTCATAGAGTGAAAATGTCAGCGTTTCGGCGTTTGTCGTATAGAATATTATGAGCCTGTCGTTTTCGGTAAGCTTTTCAATACCGTTCAGACCTGCTTGATGAACATTTTCATAGTCTATGAGATAATATCTGATACGCTGAATTTCTTCTGTAATATTGTTGTCTGTCATTATATATCCCCTTATTTTATTAACGGCTTTATTGCCGAATAAATAGTCTTTGTCCGTTCACTGCCGAATTTTTTACATAACTGCTGGTTTATGTCGCATTTTATTTTCGGAATAGATACATCGTATCTTTCAACACTTTTCATAAGCATATCTTTTATGAACTCAACTTCTTCCTTTTCGAGTTCAAGTTCACAGAGGGCAGATTTTATTTCAGATTTTTTCAGAGAATCAAATTTCCTGCTTTGTGAGATATCGGAAGTACGGCATATTTTTATTCCGTATTTACGCCAGAAGTTGCAGACATTCTCAAATCCTGCATCATTGCTTATTATGAAACATACACATTTTGAATGTTTACCCACTATATAGCCGATATATGAGGCAAGCTGAAAATCAAGGGCGTTTTTTCCGACGGTATCAACTTCAAAATACGTGATTTTAGCCTTTGTTTCGATAATCTGATTGTGCAGGCTGAAAGGAAGTTTGTCTGCATTCTGACTGTAAAATATAATCACGTTATCACTTTTATCGAGTTCGTCAATTCCGTGAAGCCCTGTTTTATGTACGTTTTCATAGTCTACGAGATAGTATTTCTTGTGCTTTTTTTCGTTCTTTTTGTCGGACACGACTGCATACTTCCTTTCATATTGATTCATACAAATATCCGCAATGCGGACAGCGTGGGTAATCTATATCAATTTCGGCGTTACATTCAGGACATACTTTGACAGGGAGAACATCAATATTATCGTCAAAATCCCTGTTGAAACGTCCTATAAACCCGACAGGTTTGGTATACTGAAAAATTCCTGCCATTAATCCGCAGTCGGCACAGTAAAAACCGAGCGTTGAACTCTGTGGGGTTTCACAGTATTTTTCTCCGTTCCTGTACCATGTCGCCACAGGATAGGCGTGATATATTCCATTGTCGGTACTGTGCTGTTCAATTCTGAATTCTCCCATTATCATAGGTTTTCTGCATTTCATGCAAATCATAAAAAAGTACCTCCTGAAATTACAGTATTTTTCCGGAACGTTCAGTTATTATGCTATAATTATATCATGCCTGTCATTTTAAGTCAAGGAAAAATATATTATAAACAGTATCATAAAAAGTTAAAAATAAAAATACTAAAAACCCCTTGCAAAAAATATTCAGACAAGGTATAATAATATATGGTGCTGTTTAGATACGGCATTAAATTTATTAGGATATTGATTATGGAGAAAATATGGATAAAAATAAAAATATACGTACAGTGTCAGACAGAAAACGCAAAAAACGCAGATTAAAATTTAATTTCGGAGTTCTGCTTATTATTTTCATTCTTTCATTCAGTGCCTGTTTTGCACTTTATATGCTGGCGGCAAATATGAACGAAAACTTTTTTGAAGACGAATTTAACTCAATTATAGTTGAAGAAGAATCGGAAGATGAGCAGGAGGAAACAACTCAGGCAGATGAAACCGAAGTTTCTGAAACGGCAGAAGAACCCGTTGAAAAAACTCCCGTAACAAACCCCGTTCCGCAGTCGGCAGCGGCAGATTATGCGACGTATTTCGACAACTGCTGTCTTATTACCGATTCGACTTTACTTGACATCAAAGAGCATACTTCATTTACCGATGTTATCGGTGATTCTTTGCTTAACGCCGCAAACTGTACAGTTGCCAAAGTTGACAGCAACTACGGTACAGTTACAATATATGATACCCTTAAACTCAAAAAGCCTGAAAACGTTTATATCATGCTCGGAAGTGATATCGGTGTAAGTGCGACAGAGGACATGATAGCAAGCTACACAACCCTTATTGAAAACCTTACCGCAGTTCTTCCCGACATGAACATTTATATTATGCAGATTCCGCCCGTCATTACCGATTCTGCACCCGTTACAAATGAACTCATAAACTCCTACAATGAACAGCTTCTCGCTATGGCAAACAGTCAGAATGTTCACTGTATCGACACAAGCACCGCCCTTAAATCCGTTGACGGTAATCTTAAAGAGGAATACTGGTCGGCAGAAGATAAAAAGTTTACAGCGGATATGTACAAGGCAGTCGTTGAATATATTCTGACTCATGTTGCATAAAATTATATGCACATCACTATATATTGTGGTGTGCGTTTCTTTTTGATTTTCGTTACTGAATCAACGAAATATAGGCAAAATCATATTTTTAAAAGATAAAATATAGTGAATATATACATTTTCCGACTGAAATCAACGATTCTTATTGTTGGATTATACAATTGACAACGGGCAATATTTGGATTATACTATTATAAGCACGTATGAAGCAAGATACAATATATTGTGGCTGGAGGTATGGACAAATGATAATTCACATTATGAAAAGAGACGGTCGTAAAGTTCCGTTTAATATTGAAAAAATTGCAAACGCAATTTTCAGAGCTGCTCAGTCCTGTGGAGGTACTGACTTCAATGCGGCTATGGAAGTGGCTGTTGAAGTATGTAAAACCTATGAAAAAGAAAATCCCATAAAAGTTCCGACAGTTGAAGAAATTCAGGACCTTGTGGAAAAAACTCTCATTGAAAAAGGTCACGCAAAAACTGCAAAAGCCTATATTCTTTACCGCTATGAACGTACACGTTCACGTGAAATGAAAACGAATCTCATGTGTGTACTCAATGAACTGACTTTCAGTTCCGCAAAGGACAGTGATATAAAACGTGAAAACGCCAATATTGACGGTGATACAGCTATGGGTACTATGCTTAAGTACGGCTCAGTTTCGGCTAAAGAGTACTATGAAATGTACGTCCTTGACCCTAAGCACGCCAAGGCTCACCGCAACGGCGACATTCATATTCACGACCTTGATTTCTACACTCTTACAACAACCTGTACACAGATTGACCTTAAAAAACTCTTTACAAACGGTTTTTCAACCGGTCACGGATTTTTAAGAGAACCTAACGACATTTCAAGTTATTCCGCACTCGCCTGTATTGCCATTCAGTCAAATCAGAACGACCAGCACGGCGGACAAAGTATCCCTACTTTTGACTACGCAATGGCAGACGGTATAAAAAAGACTTATTCTTCAAGGTATACGCAGAATGTTGCAAGGTCATTGTCACTGATAGGCGGTATTGAAAACGAATTTGAAGTTGCAGGGGATATAAAGAAAGAAATTTCGGAAAAGTATAATCTTATCCCGAATCTTGCAAACGATAACGGTTATCAGGAAAAGGAGTATGAACTTCTTTTAAATTACGTTGATGCTGAAACAGCCAAGAAAGTTCAGGCATTTGCCGTAAAGAATGCTGTAAAGGAAACAGACCGTGCAACGTATCAGGCTATGGAAGCCCTTATACATAACCTCAATACAATGAACAGCAGAGCAGGTGCACAGACACCTTTCAGTTCAATAAACTACGGTACAGATACATCACCTGAGGGCAGAATGGTTATTAAAAACGTTCTTCTTGCACAGGAGGCAGGTCTCGGAAACGGTGAAACACCTATTTTCCCGATACATATCTTTAAAATAAAAGAGGGTATAAATTATAATCCCACAGACCCGAACTATGATTTGTTCAAACTTGCCTGCCGTGTTTCCGCAAAACGTCTTTTCCCGAACTTCTCATTTATTGATGCACCGTTCAACTTCAAGTATTACAAAGAGGGCAACCCCGATACCGAAATAGCTTACATGGGTTGTCGTACAAGAGTTATCGGAAACAATTACGACCCCACAAGAGAAATAGTGACGGGCAGGGGAAACCTCAGTTTCACATCTATAAATCTTCCGAGACTTGCAATAAAAGCTGACCACAATGTTGGACTTTTCTTTGATATGCTTGACGATATGATGGATTTGACCATTGACCAGCTTATGCACCGTTTCAGAATACAGTGTCAGAAAAAAGTAAGAAATTTCCCGTTTCTTATGGGTCAGGGTATATGGATTGATTCAGACAAGCTCTCACCTGATGACAGTATTGAAGAAGTATTAAAACACGGTACGCTTTCTGTCGGCTTTATCGGACTTGCCGAAACTCTTAAAGCACTTATCGGTGCTCATCACGGAGAGAGTGAAGAAGCACGTGAACTCGGTCTTGAAATCGTTACGGCAATGCGTAAACGTCTTGACGAAGAGGCACAGAGAACAGGTCTCAACTTCTCACTTCTTGCAACCCCTGCCGAAGGACTTTCGGGAAGATTTGTACGTATGGACGCTAAAAAGTACGGCATTATAGAGGGCGTTACCGACAGGGAATATTATACAAACTCTTTCCATGTACCTGTTTACTATCCAATCAGTGCATTTGAAAAAATCAAAATCGAAGCACCTTATCATGAACTCACAAACGCAGGTCACATCAGTTACATTGAACTCGACGGCGACCCGCTTGAAAATCTTAACGCATTTGAAAAAATCGTTCGTTGTATGAAAGAGTCGGGTATTGGATACGGTGCAATAAATCACCCTGTTGACCGTGACCCATGCTGTGGCTATACCGGTATTATCGGCGAAACCTGTCCGTGCTGTGGCAGACGTGAAAGCAAGGACAGCGTTTCATTTGACAGAATACGCCGTATTACAGGCTACCTTGTCGGAACTCTTGACCGTTTCAACAATGGCAAGCGTGCCGAAGAACGTGACAGAGTGAAACACAATGTCTGATTTGAGAATTGCCGGAACTGTCAACGATTCTATCGTTGACGGTGACGGAATACGTTTTACAATATTTACACAGGGCTGTCCGCATAACTGTGAGGGCTGTCACAATCCGCAGACACATGATTTCAACGGCGGTACTGTTGCGGATACTGACGAACTTCTTGAAAAAATAAAAGAAAACCCATTGCTTGACGGCGTGACATTCAGTGGGGGAGAGCCTTTCTGTCAGGCACATGAACTTGCTGTTCTGGGCAAAAAAATAAAGTCCCTCGGACTTAATATAACCACGTACACAGGCTACACTTTCGAGGAACTCTATACAAACCGTGATAAAAATCACTGGGGCGAACTTCTTGCCGTTACCGATATTTTAATTGACGGACGTTTTATCCTTGCACTCAAAGACTGGACTATAAAATTCCGTGGCAGTTCAAATCAACGTTACATTGACTGTCAGGAAAGTCTTAAAGAGGGCAGGGCAGTAGAAACAGAACCATAATACAAAAACCGGAGTTATTACGCTCCGGTCTTATTTATTTATATAATATTTTTTCCATTCCCACAAAGCTTCTTTTGGCGTGCGACATTTCCTGTAAAAATAGTTATCGTTTCTCCATCTTCTTATAACTTCTGTTTTGCTCATGCAATCAATAAAACGATAATCTGATATGAACCAACTACAATATATTTTTTTGAAAAAGCAGAATTTTCCGGTTGGTACTTCTTTATAGCGACGGACGGCACGATTTGCGAAAGTCTTAGGCTTGAAACGGTCTTTGGACGTTCTGGCACGGTCTTTTATTATCGGAAATTTATTATAACTCCTGCTCATTTTTTGACTCCTTTCTTACAGTCGGGCGTACAGTAAGAACTATATAGGTTATAAAAAAAGCTATGG
>JAGAQS010000224.1 GCA_017622635.1 Ruminococcus sp.
CCTTGTTTACCTGACTTTTTACCGTCAGCCTGTCCATAAATGACTCCATGACGGAAAAACCGAGTCCCGAACGTTCTTCTTCTGGTGCGGTTGTGAAAAGGGGTTCCATAGCTTTCTTTACGTCGGGGATTCCACAGCCCTTATCTCTTATTTTTATGTATATTTCTCTTTTCGGGAGAAGTCGGACTGTAATTTCAACGTTTCCTTTTTTGTGGCGATAACCGTGAACAATCGCATTTGTGACAGCCTCCGAAACTGCTGTGCGTATGTCGGACAGTTCTTCAACGGTCGGGTCTGTCTGCGTCAGAAAAGACGACACAACGGCTCTCGCTGTACTTTCGTTTACGGAAAGCGACGGCATTATAAACTTTATTTCATTAAGTACTTCCATAATTTTTCCTCCGGTATTCAGGTTATTTTTACTATTCTTTCCATTCCCGCAAGTTTCAGAACACGTCTTATATACGGCTTTGGGTCACGCACTTCTAGATTTCCACCACATTCACGCATTAATCTGCTCCTGCCCATTATAAGACCTATCCCCGAACTGTCCATAAACGTTATATTTCTGAAATCCATTGTAAGCTCAGACGGCTGGACGGTCATTATATATTTGTCAAGCTGTGAACGTATTTCCTTTGCGTTATGGTGGTCTATTTCACCGCTCAGAACGGCGACGGCGTGTCCGTCTGCGGATTTTATATCAATATTCATTTTCATTCCTCCTTTACAATATTATACTATACAGTCATGTCGCTTTCTGCCGAAAACAATAACGTCTGCAAATTTTTTCTATAATGAAAAATTGATGAAAAATATTGAAAAAAGTCTTTTGCGGTGGTATAATTGGAGAAAGAATATTTATCTGAAAGGTGAGACAATGGCTAAACAATTCTGGAAAGGCAGTGCATTACTTGCACCTGTGCCTGCGGTGCTTGTAACCTGCGGTACGGAGGAAAAGCCGAATGTTCTGACAATCGGCTGGACGGGCATATGTTGTACTAAACCGCCAATGACGTATATTTCCGTGAGACCCGAAAGGTTTTCACATGATATTATCATGGAGTCGGGGGAGTTCGTTATAAATCTGACAACTTCCGCAATGGTGAAACAGACGGACTTCTGCGGAGTAAAAAGCGGACGTGATGTAAATAAAATTGAGGTGTGCGGTTTTCATACCGTACCGTCACAGAAACTGAATGTTCCGTTGATTGAGGAATGTCCCGTTTCGCTTGAATGTAAAGTAACGGAATCTAAATTACTCGGCAGTCACACAATGTTTCTTGCGGAGATAGTGGGCATTGACGTTGACGAAAAATATATTGACAGCAAAGGTAAACTGAATTTACAGCAATGCGGACTTGCTGCCTATGCACACGGTGAATATTTTGCTGTCGGTCGCAAACTCGGTGACTTCGGCTTTTCGGTACGTAAAAAGAAAAAGCACAGAAAGTAATTCATGTTGACATATCCTCTATGAACTTTCTCAGTTCTTCGTCTGATTCCATAACAATACCGTTTGCCAGTTCTTCACGGTCATAGTCGGAAAGCAGTGATACATCATAGTCAATGACTTTGTACGGTCTGTCACCTGTGCCACGGAAAACACCTATTTTACCCTCGTATTCACGGACTATACATTCAGGCTGTACCACTTCGGGCACGTTTGCGGCAAATTTTGTCTGTATCTTTTCATTGTGTACAGTCTGTGCAAGCGTACATATTACAAGAAATCCCGAAACAGTAACCGCTGTGAATATGGTAAAAAATATTTTTCGGTTTATGATTTTTTTCATAAATATCACTCCCTTGCTGAATTTACTGTGAATATTATTGGCGGTTTTTGCTAAATTATACAAATTGATGTTTTTTTTCGGAAAATGCTTAACAACTGAGAAAAAATGTGGTATAATATACAATGTATATTTATATAAATACCGGAAAGGAGCTGTTACCGTCTTTGTACGGTGAATCTGGAAAAATGAAAAACAAAAATGATACTGCTCAGCAGGGCGGACAGAAAAATAACCGCCGTAAGAAAAAACAGAGTCTGCCTGTCAGGATATTGAAAAAACTGATAGCTGTAATTGCAACAACTCTGCTTTCTCTTTTCCTTGTAATGATTATTACGGGGACGATTGTTGCAACTGCACTGACTGTATATGTACTTGACTTTATGGAAGACTCAACAAGCGTTACACTTCAGGAACTTGAATCGGGAAGCGATACCTATTTTTATGGTATTCAGGAAAATGATGACGGAGACGAAGAAATTGTCATACTTAACCGTGTAAAAACCGACGTTCAGCGTATCCCTGTATCTATTGACAGAGTTCCGCAACACGTAAGAGATGCTTTTGTATACACGGAGGACGAGCGTTTCTATGTCCATGAGGGCGTTGACTATAAACGTACTCTTTCTGCATTTCTTAATATGTTCCTGCATTTCTATGACACAAATCAGGGTGGTTCTACAATTACCCAACAGCTTATCAAGAATCTTACGGGTGATGACGAACAGTCTCCACAGCGTAAAATACGTGAGATTTTCAGTGCTATGCAACTTGAAAAAACCTACACTAAAGACGAGATTCTTGAAGAATATCTGAATTATATCGGTTTCGGCGGTCCTATAAACGGCATACAGCTTGCGTCTATCCGTTATTTCGGAAAGAACGTTGAGGAACTGACTGTCCCCGAAGCTGCCGTGCTTGCGGCAATACCGAAATCACCGCAGTATTACGGACCTTTTGTTGAAACTTATGACGAAAATAACAAGCTTGTTGTTGACGGTAAGGCTAACAACAAAGACCGTCAGCATTATGTTCTGTATCAGCTTTACAAGAACGGTGCTATTACTTTCGACGAATATCAGAAGTATCTCAGTACAAAACTGGTCTATACCGATTCCGAAGAATACCTCCGTCTGCACCCTGAGGACAGGGCAGAGGAACTCGAACAGGAACAGACGGCTTATTCGTGGGTTGTTGACGCAATGTACTATGAAGTTGCCGACTTCCTTATGGAAGAATACAACATTGACCAGGCAGAAGCTATAAAGCGTATAAACAAAGGCGGTTACAAGATTTATTCAACTGTTGATGATACAATGCAGAAATATGTTGAAGAAAAGTTCCTTGACCTCGGAAATCTCGTAAACGTTGACAATGTAAGAAGATGGGCAGACATTGACGGCGACGGTGAAAGTGAAGAATATTTACCGCACGTTGCTTTCATTGCACTCAATTATGACGGTTCTGTAAAGGCACTTGCGGGTGACTGGGGCGAAAAAACTACTTCACTTTCAACAAGTTACGCAGTACAGGAAAAACGTCAGGTAGGTTCTACAATGAAACCTATTTCAACATATGCACTTGCTCTTGAAAATGACGTTATTCACTGGGGTTCACCGTTCCGTGATGAGCCTATAATGAAAGATGCAAACGGCAAGCCGTGGCCTACAAACTACGGTAATACACTTTCTTACGGTACTCACAGTGTTTACTATTTCTTACAGCAGTCATTCAATACAGTTCCTGCACAGCTTTGTCAGACTCTTACTCCTGAGGCTGTATATGATTTCTGTACCGAAAAACTCGGTCTTGAACTTGACGAAGTAGGCGACAAGGCTATTGCTCCTCTTGCTCTCGGTGCTTTGACTTACGGTATCACTCTTGAAAACCTCGTAAATGCTTATCTCCCTTACGGTAACAAGGGTGTTTACAATGAGGCACATATAGTTACAAGGATTGAAGACAGCAATCAGGAAGTTATTTACGAAAATAACGGTAATCCGAATCAGGCGGTAAGTGACGAGACGGCATGGGTTATGAACAGACTTCTTAAAAACGTAGTTGAAAACGGTACAGGTACAGCCGCAAGACTCAGCAACAAGGTTGTTGTCGGTAAGACGGGTACAACTGATAACTGGTATGATGAGGCTTTCGTAGGTCTTACAAGAGACTTTGTGGCAGGTATTACAGTAGGTTACAAATATAACAATATCAACCTTTGTCTGCCGTCAAACTTCAAGTCTGCACAGGTTTGGCAGAATATCATAGGCGAATACGCAAATACAATGTTTGAAGATACAGGATACGACTTTGACCCTGTTGAATCGGTTGTTGAAGCTCCTATGTGTTCATACAGCGGAATGATTGCAGGACAGTATTGTCCGAAGGGTATTACCGGTTACTGGAAGTCAACAAATAAACCTGTCTGCACGGGTTCACATTCAGGCTCGCTTTCAAACGGTTATACAAGTTCGGGCAACAGTTCATCATCAAGTAACAGTTC